>CALPWM020000097.1 GCA_943327275.2 Chitinophaga pinensis | reverse complement strand
TTGTCTACCGAAGCAACAGCATATCCAAGGGCTTTCTTTTCCCTGCGGATACCTTGTGCTGTTACCACAACCTCCTGGAGACCAGAAGTAGCAGACCTAAGCGAAATGTTGGAAAGGTTTGAACCAGCACGAAGGGTGATGCGGTCATACCCTACGTAAGTTACCTCAAGGTTGGTGTTGAGGTCCTTTACAGAAAGTGAAAAAGTACCGTCAGCAGCAGAGGTAGTTCCTGTTTGGGAACCTGCCACCTTGATCGATACACCTGACAAAGGAGAACCGTCGGAATCCGACACCTTCCCCTTTACAACTGTTTGCGCAAATACCATTGGTAATGCAAAAAGCAAACAGCACATGAACAGCGTAAGTTTTC
Source organism: Chitinophaga pinensis (assembly GCA_943327275.2). Taxonomy (GTDB): domain Bacteria; phylum Bacteroidota; class Bacteroidia; order Chitinophagales; family Chitinophagaceae; genus Pollutibacter. Next base: position 7,636 of record CALPWM020000097.1, on the reverse strand, counting down.
TCATGCAGTTGATTTTTGGTTTGAAATACGATGATTTTCTCATTGCGAATATAACAATTTATTCACTTTTTAATCTCAGCATGGTAAAAAAGGACTCCATTTAATCGGTATATTATATAACAAAAAAAATGCTAACAATTGATTTTCAATAATTTAAAAAAAATACCTTCCAAATTTACCCCCCAAAAAAAATTATAGATTCTTAAAAATATTTTTTACATTAAAATAATTTATATGTATAAAATATTTGTCGACAATGCTCACATTTTGATGTACTCACTAAAAAAAGTAAAAAAATTTACAAAAATTCCTTATATACAACAGAATGTTAAAATTTTTCTTTGTGAAATACCCATAACAAATTCAAAGTTATGCACAGGTGTAAAAAAATTAATTTTGTACTGTGGGAGCAATTTGTAATTTAGTGTCAGAATTTAATGGGTTAGTAAGTACAGGGGACTGGTTTCTACCAGTCCCCTATTTTTTTGGTGAAAATACCGCTGCATGATCGTTTTAATCCCATTCATATTGCAGCACTGTTGATTATCTTTATTGCATGAGCAAAATCAAAAAAGCATTTTTTTGCAAGAGTTGTGGACATGAATCACCAAAATGGTCGGGGAAATGCCCTGCCTGTAATGAATGGAATACACTGACTGAAGAAATCATACACAAAGAAACGCCGGGCAACAAAGCATCATGGAAAGAGAGCACGCCGGGCAATTCAAAGAGCATTGAATTGAATGAAGTCATTTCAAGGGAAGAAGAAAGAATCGTAACCAAAGACCAAGAATTGAACCGTGTGCTCGGTGGTGGAATTGTTCCAGGAAGTCTTGTGTTGGTGGCAGGAGAACCAGGTATCGGAAAATCAACTTTGTTCTTGCAGGATGCTTTGATGATGCACGAGTTGAGGATTCTTTACGTAAGTGGTGAAGAGAGCGAGCAACAAATAAAAATGCGTGCCAACCGGATCAATGTAGCGCACGATGCCTTCTTTCTGCTTACTGAAACATCGACCCAGAGCATCTTTCAGGAGATCAAAAAAATAAAACCACAGCTGGTCATCATTGATTCCATTCAAACTTTGCAATCACCCTACATTGATTCTTCCCCTGGTACTATTTCACAGATCAGAGAATGCACCGCAGAGTTTCAGCGCTTTGCCAAAGAAACACAAACACCTGTTTTTCTTATCGGACACATCACCAAAGATGGGAGCATTGCAGGCCCTAAACTTTTGGAGCACATGGTTGATACGGTATTGCAATTTGAAGGTGACCAGCATTATGCCTACAGGATTTTACGCACCACCAAAAATCGTTTTGGGTCGACAGCTGAGTTGGGCATATATGAAATGACAGGTACAGGAATGAAACCGGTAGTAAATCCTTCAGATATTCTCATCAACCAAAAAGAAGAACAATTGAGTGGCATTGCCATTGGTGCAACGATGGAAGGATTGAGGCCATTGTTGATTGAAGTGCAGGCATTGGTTACTCCGTCCGTATATGGAACACCTCAACGCACGGCAAGTGGTTTTGACTTAAGAAGATTGCAGCTTTTATTGGCAGTTCTTGAAAAAAGGGGTGGATTTCATTTTGGAACCAAGGATGTATTCGTCAATATTGCCGGTGGACTGAAAATTGAGGACCCGGCCATTGACCTGGCCATGGTTTTTGCTTTACTGAGTTCTTATGAAGATGTTCCCCTTTCACAAAAAACCTGTTTTGCCGGCGAAGTGGGATTGAGCGGAGAAATCAGGGCTGTGAATCGCGTTGATCAAAGGATTTCAGAAGCAGAAAAACTTGGATTTGACAGCATAGTCATCAGCAAGTACAATAGAAAAGCAGAACCGCACAAGGGCATCAGGACCATTTCCGTGGCATTGATCGAAGAGGTCTACCGCACAATATTTCAGTAAATCCAGTCGAATGGTAAAGGACTGGTATGATGCGTTGGTGCATGTATTCTATCCCTCCCTTTGTTTTGGATGCAACAATGAGCTTATCCAAGACGATCAGTTGATATGCCTGCAATGCCAGACTGAACTGGGAAGGACGCAATTTGAAGACATCAGAAACAATCCTGTTGAAAAGCTATTTTGGGGCAGGGCTGAGATTCAATTTGCTGCCAGTACCTTTTATTATATAGAGAAGACTCCTTTACAGCAGATCATCCACCAGATCAAATACAGAGAGGAAAAAGAACTGGGTATTCATATGGGCGAAATCATGGGAGTCCATGGATCAGGCATGTTCCATGCATTTGAAACTGATCTCTGTATTCCCATGCCATTGCATCCCAGAAAAGAATACAAAAGAGGATACAACCAAGCCACGCTGTTGTGTGAAGGGGTGTATAAACAGACGGGGATCCCCTATAATGAAAAGGCCCTGGTGCGCAATGAGAACACCAGGACCCAGACAAAAAAATCAAGGATAGAAAGATGGGAAAACGTTGCGTCGGTCTTTGAGGTGAATGAACCTTCGATCTTCAAAGACAAGCATGTTGTTGTGGTGGATGATGTGATTACCACCGGCGCCTCGACAGAGGCTTGTGTCAACATGCTGATGCAACATGGGGCAAAATCAGCAGGCATCTATAGCCTGGCTTTCACCCTTTAAAATCATTTAAGGTATGCTATAATTTCTTCACCCATTGGCTTGACCTTGCTCGGGAATACAGCCAAGAGTGCTCCTTTTTCGTCCAACAGAAACTTGGTGAAATTCCATTTGATTTCAGCATCCATCACACCGTTCTCTGCTTTGCTGGTCAACCATTTGAACAGCGGATGAATATCAGTTCCTTTCACTGAAACCTTCTCTGCCATTACAAAACTCACGCCATAATTCTTTTGACAGAAATCATTGATTTCTGCATTGGATCCTGGCTCCTGCCCACCAAAATTATTGGCAGGAAAACCAACTATAACCAATTTGCTGCCATATGCCTTGTGCAATTGTTCCAATTCAGCATACTGTGGTGTATAGCCACATTTTGAAGCGGTATTGACGATCAATACTTTCTTTCCCTTGAATTTTGAAAAATCAATGGTTTGTCCTTCAATGGATGGAACCTTGAACTGGTGAATGGTTGCAGGTCCTGCAGCAAAAAGTGCAAGGGCTATCATCATGGCTTTGATCATACAAATAGTTTTATTTAGCAATTTAACACTTTCAAAGAGAAAATGTTTATCAAAGCATGGTGCAGTTGTCCTTGCTGCGGTATATCATTATCTTTACGCCATGCTATTCAGTGAAATCCCCGGACAAGGTGCAGTAAAGGCCAACCTGGTCAATCTTGTGAGCAGCAACAGGCTCAGCCATGCCTTGCTATTGCTGGGAAAAGAAGGCAGTGGTGCCCTGCAACTTGCCCTTGCGCTTGCCCAGTATGTGGTCTGCGAAAAAAACAAGCCGGGAACTTCCAGTGGAGAACCCTCTTTGTTTGGAGAGCCTAGCCTGACAACAACGTTTCTTGCAGATGCCTGCGGCGAATGCCCCTCCTGCAAAAAATCTGCAGCACTGATCCACCCTGATATCCATTATTCATATCCGACCATCGTGAAAACAGCTGGAGACAAACCCATTGCCAGCGATTTCATCCAGGAATGGAGGAGTTTTGTTGCCCAAGCCCCTTTTGGAAATGCATTCGATTGGCTTCAGAGCATTGGGGCTGAAAACAAGCAAGGAAATATTACTGCCAACGAATGTGAAGAGATCATCAGAAAACTGAACCTCAAAAGTTTTGAAAGCGGTTACAAGATCCTGATCCAATGGATGCCCGAATACCTTGGCCCGATGGGTAACAAATTGCTCAAATTGATTGAAGAGCCTCCTGCCAACACCCTGCTCATCTTTGTGGCCCAAGACGAATCAAAACTGCTTTCTACGATATTGTCCAGAACGCAGTTGATCAAGATCAACCAACTGGAATCGAAAGACATACAAGAATGGCTGATCAGTAAACAGGCTGTTCCGAGGGAAAAGGCATTGTCCATCGCCCCCCTGTCTCAGGGAAACATGCGAGAGGCCTTTCAAATTCTACACAACAGCGATGAAAACTGGGAAGAAGTTTTAAGGGAATGGCTGAATGCCATTCTTAAAAATGGTCCTGCCGCTCAGGTCAAATGGGTTGATGACAACAGCAAACTGGGAAGGGAAAAACAGAAACAATTTCTTGCCTACTTCATTCACCTGCTTTCCTGTGCTGTACACATTGCCAATGTGGGAACAGCACCTGAAATTGCAGAAAATGAGCTTGATTTTGCCAACCGCTTGCTCAGGCTTGCGGCAACTGAACAGCTGGAAGCCATCGTTACGGAGCTCGACAGGGCTTCGTATCAAATAGAAAGAAATGCCAACCCTAAAATACTGTTCATGGCCCTGACCATCAAAATTTATCATATCATAAAGGATAAAGCAGTAATTTTGGTACATTGATATAGATTATGGGATGTAGTTCATGCGGTACGAAAGACGGAAAGCCAAGTGGCTGTAAAAGCAACGGCGGTTGCAGCTCAGGCGGATGCAATAGACTTAATGTACATGACTGGCTTGCCAATTTGCCTTTTACTGACCCTGCAGTATCCTGCAGAATCGTAGAGGTGACATTCAGCAACGGCAGCAGGAAAGAATATTTCAAGAATACAACACTTCATCATTTCAACAAGGGCGAATTGGTCAGTGTTGAGGGCGTTGGAGGGTTTGATGTTGGCATGGTCAACCTCAGCGGTGAGCTGGTGCGCATGCAACTCAAAAAGAAGCGAATTGCAGAAGACAGTGCTGAACTAAAGAAAATATTGCGCAGGGCCACAGAAGTAGACATCCAGAAATGGGAAGAGAACAAGGCCCGCGAAAAAGAAGCCCTTGCCCGCTCCCGCGCCATTGCCAGGCAACTGAAACTGAGCATGAAAATCTGTGAAGTTGAATTTCAGGCCGATGGCAGAAAAGCCACTTTCTTCTACACAGCAGAAGACCGTGTCGATTTCCGTGAACTGATCAAGATATACGCTGGAGACTTCAAGGTAAAAGTTGAAATGAAGCAAATCGGTGCCCGCCAAGAAGCTGCAAAAGTAGGTGGCATCGGAAGTTGTGGAAGGGAACTCTGCTGCAGCAGCTGGCTCAACGAGTTCAAAAGTGTAACCACCGCCATGGCGCGTTACCAGAACCTCAGCATCAACCAGACAAAACTAAGCGGACAATGCGGACGCCTCAAGTGCTGCCTCAATTATGAATTGGACAGCTATCTTGATGCATTGCAGCATTTCCCTGACCATGCGGAAGTTTTGCATACCACCAAGGGCAATGCCAACCTGATCAAAAAAGATATTTTCAAGAACATCATGTGGTATACGCTTCCTGATAGCAACAAGCATTACCCGCTCACCATTGATACGGTCAAGAAGATCAAGGCAATGAATGAGAAAGGTCAAAGACCAGATGAACTTGAAACCGCCGAAATTGTGAGCAGTTCAAGCAAGGCAAAAGAAGCTGAACCACAGTTTGTGGAATTGGTGGGGCAAATCAGCCTTCGTTCGCTGGACAGGAATGCTCAAAAAAGAAAGGGACAGCGCTCAGGCCCCGGACCCAACAGGGATAGAGGTCAATCCAACAATCCCAACCAAGGACCAAGGGAAAGAAGCCAGTCCAACAATCCCAACCAAGGACCAAGGGAAAGGCCGAAAATGCAGGAAAAATCTACAACAGCCCAAGGTCCAAGACCTCAGGGACAAGCCGGTGGAAGACCCCAAAGGGAAAGACCACAGGGTCAGGCAAGGCCACAGGCACCTAGAGAAAAGGCAGCCCCACAGGCACCCGATGCTCCACGTACCAAGCCAAGCATCCAAATCAACAAGGAAAAATAAATCCTGCTTATCTAAACAGCAGGTAGCAGACCAACCATACCGCTGGTGCTGCAAGCAAGATGGAATCAAACCGATCCAAGAATCCCCCATGCCCGGGCATGAACGATCCACTGTCTTTGACTCCGGCAACGCGTTTCAATTTACTTTCTACAAGATCACCAATGGTTCCGCTGATGGCGTTCACCAGGGCAATGATGAGCAGGGCCCAACTTGGTTCAAATTGCCAAAGAGCAATCAGAAGGATGAGTCCGGAACTGAGGATGATGCCACCAATGGTTCCTTCCCAGGTTTTTTTGGGAGACCACGAAGTCAATGGGGTTTTGCCAAACATCGACCCAACAAGATAAGCCATGGTATCATTGATCCAAATACCCACCACCAATAGAATACAGATAATCTTTCCATTGAACCCTGATAAAGCATCAGCAAAAAAACCACTGTCAGAAGTTTGTGACCAAATCCAACCAGACCGGAGATTGATGAGCAGGGCGAGGGTAACCGAGATGTAAAAAAATCCCAACAGAAATTGTTTCAGGTGCTTGAAACTAAATTGCTTGTCTATGAAAAAATTCAACGGGATAAGCAACAGTCCAACCCTTACGATTGAATATCCCACATCACTCAACAGCAATCCATTGATCACGAGGGAGCCAGCAGAGGCCATCAACATGACACCCCAACCGATGATAGGAAAAAGCAGGCGATCATACCACAAACTCCATCGAAGCTCAGGATGGATGAGGCTGGACAATTTTTGGAACTCGTACCATGCACCAAAATGCACCAATGAAAACAAAATGAAAAAACTCCATTCATTCCAGAACAAGCCGGTCAACATGATGGCGGCATAAACGATTGCTGTTTTTGCCCTTGTTTGGAATACCTCTTTGTTCAGCGCCATTATTCAATAGTTTTTTCAAATCTCCTGTAGGCAAAAAAGAAAAATACAATGTGCAAGAGGCCCAACCAAAGGGGGAATGTATCATCCATGTTTTCTGCCAAAGATTGTCCTGTACTCCTGAGGTAGTATACCTGACCAACAGCGATGGCATTGTTGACAAAATGCGCCAATATGGGAACCCAAATGTTTTGACTTGTAGCAAAAAGCAGGCCCAGCACGATTCCTAGTGCTGTTCGCGCAAAAAAACCATAGAATGAAAAATGGATGGCACTGAACAAAAGGGATGTAACAATGATGCTCACCCACATGTTGCCAGTTGAACGGTGCATCAGGTTCTGAAAACCGCCCCTGAAAAAAACTTCTTCAACAACAGCTGGAACAAAGGCCATTACCACCAATGAAATCAGAAGGTCTGGAATACCCTTCATCTGCGACATCACTTCCACCTGTTGCAGGTACTTGTCTTCCATCTCTGTGAAATACAGTTTCATGGAGGGAGTAACGGGGATCATTTCGTTAAGGGTTGTAAGTGATCCTGCAATCACAATCATGATCAACATGATGATGATGGCCGTTCCGTATGTTTTCCAGGAGGAATGTCGGGAAAAGCCCAACAACTGCAATGGCCTGGTGTTGATGATCCTGGCTGTGAGCAAGGCTGGAAATAGAAAAATAAAAAGAGAAAGCAAAGTCTGTGTAACCCTTACCTGGTTAGCAAAGGCAGGATTGCTCATGGACAATTGCATATCGGCCATCCCCTGGCCCGTCATGAGTTTCCACACAAAAAAAGAAAGAAAACCTCCGGCCATAAACCCAACACCCATCAGGCCGATCAAAATAAACAAGCCCGATTTCTCATTCAACCCAGGTCT
>CALPWM020000096.1 GCA_943327275.2 Chitinophaga pinensis | reverse complement strand
GAAAAATAAAATATAAATATAGATACATATAGAAATATATAATATGTAATTTATTGAAAAAAATAGGCCGGTTTTTAACCGGCCTGCATAATAAATATTTTATATATGAAATCAGACGAGCAAGCTGCTGTCTTTTGATTCCAAATAGGATACCCCCATTAGGAACTCATCTACTTTTCTTGCACATTCTCGTCCTTCACTGATGGCCCAAACAACCAATGATTGACCTCTCCTCATGTCGCCGCAGGAGAATATCTTTCCGATATTGGTTTTGAATTCTTTTTCCGTTGCCCTAACATTGCCTCTTTCATCCAGTTCAATATCCAGGGTGTCGAGCATGCCTGATTTTTCAGGGGCCACAAATCCCATTGCCAACAATACCAGTTCGCAGGGAATGATTTTTTCAGAACCAGCCCGCTCGGTAAATTTGCTTGGTCTTCCATCTTCTGACTTCCATTCCAATTCAACTGTTTTCAGTGCTTTCAGGTTACCCTTTTCATCTCCAATGAATTCTTTGGTGGCAACAGCCCATTGTCTTTCACAACCTTCCTCATGTGAGGTCGTTGTTTTCAAGACCATGGGGTAGGTTGGCCATGGCATGATGGGGGTCCTGCTTTCAGGGGGCTTGGGCATCAGTTCGAACTGTGTGATACTTGCTGCGCCCTGCCTGTTGGAGGTTCCAACACAATCGCTTCCAGTATCTCCGCCGCCAATCACCACCACATGTTTGCCTTTTGCAGACAGCAGATGATCCAGTACATTGCTTTCAATATTTTTTTGGGCCAATGGATCGCTGCCAGCTACCATTTTATTTTGTTGCTTTAGGAAATGCATGGCATAATGCACACCATTCAATTCTCTTCCAGGAATTGGAAGGTCTCTGGGAATGGTAGATCCTCCAGCCAATACGATGGCATTGTAGTCTCTGGTAAGGTCATTGATGTTAATGTTCACACCTACATTGGCATTGCACCTGAATACGATACCTTCTTCCTCCATCAACGTTATTCTCCTGTCTATGATGTTTTTCTCCAGTTTAAAATCTGGAATGCCATAGCGAAGCAATCCTCCAGGTTTATCATCACGTTCAAAAACCGTTACCTGGTGTCCTGCCTGATTCAGTTGTGCAGCCGCAGCAAGTCCAGCAGGTCCGCTGCCAATCACCGCAATTTTCTTACCGGTACGCAGTACGGGTACCTTGGGTTTTACATATCCTTTATCAAAAGCGATTTCAATGATGTGTTTTTCGATCTCTTCAATGCTGACCGGTGGCTGGTTGATACCCAGTACACAGGAACTTTCACATGGGGCTGGGCAAATCCTTCCTGTAAATTCCGGGAAGTTATTGGTTGAGCTGAGTATTTCATAGGCTTCTTGCCAACTCTCTCTGTAGACGGCATCATTGAACTCTGGTATGATGTTTCCCAAGGGGCATCCGCTGTGGCAGAAAGGAACGCCACAATTCATGCATCGTGCAGCTTGATTGTTAAGCTCCTTAGGTTCGAAAGGTTTTACAAATTCATTGTAATGCTGAACCCTTTCTGTTGCAGCTGTTTTGGATGGACTGACCCTGGTATATTCCAAAAATCCTGTAGGCTTTCCCATTGATAAGGTTATTTGATGATTGCAGTTTTTCCGGCTTTCTTCATTTCCATCACTTTTTTGTAGTCGCGCGGATATACTTTTATGAATTGGTTTTTTTGATTCTCCAGATCGCTCAAAAGGAATTTTGCCACCGTACTTCCGGTTGTGGCCAGATGTTCGCTGAGCAATGATTTCAATGTTTCCATGTCGTCATCACCAATCGGATCCAGGTCTACCATTTCCATGTTGCAGTTTTCACTGAATTGACCAAGGATGTCGTATACGTATGCGATACCGCCACTCATGCCTGCAGCAAAATTTCTTCCAGTACTTCCCAGCACAACTACAGTTCCTCCGGTCATGTACTCGCAACCATGATCGCCAACACCTTCCACAACGGCAGTAGCACCAGAATTCCTTACCGCAAAACGTTCTCCTGCCTTACCGCGGATAAAGGCCTTTCCAGAGGTGGCTCCATAAAATGCCACATTCCCAATAACGATGTTCTCTTCGGCCACGAATCCTGACTCCTTGTGGGGGTAAACAATCATCTTGGCTCCACTTAAGCCCTTTCCGAAATAGTCATTGGCATCACCTTCTAATTCCAGGGTAACACCACAGGTATTAAAGGCACCAAAACTCTGTCCGGCAGTTCCCTTGAACTTCATGTGAACAGTATCTTCTGGTAAACCGGCCGCACCATATTTTTTGGTGATTTCATTGCTGAGCATGGTCCCGGTTGTTCGGTCTGTATTCTTTATAGGAGAACTGATCAGTACTTTTTCTTGTTTTTCCAATGCAGGTGCAGCCTCTTCAATCAATTTCCAGTCAAGCACTCCGGCAATGCCATGGTCTTGTTCTTCTTGTTTATACAAACCTGTAAAGGAGTCAGCTGGTTCTTTGTAAAGGATGGGGGATAGGTCGAGCTTGCTGTATTTCCAATGGTTGATGCCTTCTCTTACTTTCAATACATCTGATTGTCCTACCATTTCTTCAATGGTTCTGTATCCCAGTTCCGCCATGATTTCCCTCAGTTCCCTGGTGAGGAATTGAATGAAATTGACCACATATTCTGCGGCTCCATTGAATCTTTTTCTGAGTTCAGGATCCTGTGTGGCAACACCAACGGGGCAGGTATTCAAGTGACATTTGCGCATCATGATACAGCCTTCCACTACCAATGCAGCTGTAGCAACGCCCCATTCTTCCGCACCCAACAGTGTGGCTATGGCGATATCCCTTCCTGTTTTCAATTGTCCGTCCGCTTGTACCGTAACCCTGCTACGCAACTTGTTTTTTACCAGGGTCTGGTGAGCCTCGGCCAATCCCAGTTCCCAGGGCAATCCTGCATGCCTGATGGAACTCACCGGAGAGGCACCCGTTCCGCCGTCATTGCCGGAAATCAATACCACATCCGCCTTGGCTTTGGCAACGCCTGCAGCGATGGTTCCAACACCGGCTTTGGATACCAGCTTTACGCTGATCCTGGCCTTTCTGTTGGCATTTTTCAAATCAAAGATCAGCTGGGCCAGATCTTCAATGGAATAAATATCATGGTGGGGTGGTGGAGAAATCAAACCCACACCAGGGGTTGAATGCCTGACCCTTCCAATCCAGTCATCTACCTTATGGCCGGGCAACTGTCCGCCCTCTCCGGGCTTGGCTCCCTGGGCCATCTTGATCTGCAACTCATCAGCTTCTGTGAGGTATTGGCTTGTTACACCAAACCTGGCGGAAGCCACCTGTTTGATCGAAGAGCGCATGGAATCACCATTGTCCATTGGCTGGTAGCGGATTTCATCTTCGCCACCTTCACCGGTATTGCTTTTCCCACCAAGCCTGTTCATCGCAATGGCCAGTGTGGTATGGGCTTCCCATGAGATAGAACCGAAAGACATGGCTCCTGTAGCGAATCTTTTGTATAGATTCTCTGCCGGTTCAACTTCGTCAATGGAAATGGAAGGCCTGAGGGGATTGATCTCGAAAAGGCTCCTGAGGGTACATGCTTTTTCGCTTTGGTCGTTGACCAGCTTTGAATATTTTTTGAACACGGAGTAGTCTCCGATGCGTGTGGAGTGTTGCAACAGATGAATGGTCTGGGGGTTGAAAAGATGGAACTCGCCCTTTCTTTTCCATTGATAAATTCCACCCACTGGCAGCCTGTCAACAGGGATGCTTTTTTTGCTGAACGCAAGAGAATGCTTTACCAGCGCTTCCCTGGCAATTTCATCAAGGCCCATTCCCTCAATGCGGGAAACAGCGCCTGTGAAACATTTATCAACTACTTCCTTGTTGAGGCCAATGATTTCAAATATTTGCGCCCCTTGGTAGGATTGGAGTGTTGAGATGCCCATCTTTGAGAACACCTTTAACAAGCCCTCATTGACTGCTTTGATGTAATTTTTCTTGAGCAGCTCGGGATCAAGGTCTGTGTCTATCTTGCCATGCAAACGCATGTCGCGGATGGAAGACAATGCCAGGTAAGGATTGATGGCAGTGGCACCAAATCCGATTAGGCAGGCAAAATGATGCACTTCCCATACGTCACCAGCTTCCACAATGATACCGACCTTACCCCTGTATCCTTTTCTGATCAGGTGGTGGTGAATGGCGGCAGTGGAAAGCAAGGAGGGGATAGGGGCATGGTCTGAGTCGATTGCCCTGTCTTGCAAGACCAGCACTTCAAATCCATCCTCTACAGCATCAACTGCGTAGCGACAAATCCTGTCCAGGGCTTTTTTCAGCGTTCCAGGTGTTCCATCTGCCCTGAAATAACATTGCAGGGTCTTGGCCTGGAAGATGCCTGTATCAATGCTTCTGATTTTTTCCAGGTCCTTGTTGGTCAGCACCGGGTGCTTTAAGGCAACGGTATGGCAGCTCAATGGATCCTCGATCAGCATGTTTCCATTGTTGCCCACAAATGAGGCCAATGACATGACCAATCTTTCCCTGATCGGATCAATGGGAGGATTGGTGACTTGTGCAAACAGCTGTTTGAAATAGCTGCTCAGGTGTTGGGGTTGCTCACTCAATATTGCAAGAGGCACATCTGTGCCCATCGAACCAATCGGCTCTTTCCCATCCAGTGCCATGGGGGCAATGATGTTGTCCAAATCTTCCGAACTGTATCCAAAGGCCTTTTGGTATTTGAACACTTGTTCATGCTCCAGGTGGGTAAACATGACCCTCGGCTCAGGCAGTTCATTCAGCCTGATCTTGTATTTGTTGAGCCAATCGCCATAAGGCTTCTGGCTGCATATGCTTTTTTTGACTTCATCGTCACTAATAATGCGGCCTTCTTCAATGTCAACAATGAACATTTTTCCGGGCTGCAGTCTACCATTTTCGATGATCAAAGAAGGATCTACCGGAAGTGCACCTGTTTCAGAGGCCATGATGACCCTGTCGTCTGAGGTTACACAGTACCGCGAGGGCCTCAGTCCATTCCTATCCAGGGTTGCACCAATTATCCTTCCATCGGTGAAAGAAATAGAGGCTGGTCCATCCCAGGGTTCCATGACGGAGGCATGAAACTCATAGAAGGCCTTTTTTTGTGGATCCATGCTATCATTGCCATCCCAGGCTTCAGGAATCAGCATCATCATTACATGGGGCAGGGACCTGCCGGTCATGGTGAGCAGTTCCATCATGTTGTCGAGGCTTGCAGAGTCGCTCTGGCTGCCTGAAATCAAAGGCAATAACATGTCCATTTCCTCTTTGGAGAAATAGGGGGAGGTATAGCCTTTTTCATTTGTCTTGATCCAGTTCAGGTTTCCCTGAAGGGTATTGATCTCGCCATTGTGGGCAATGAAGCGGAAAGGTTGGGCCAGTTTCCAGGAAGGAAAAGTGTTGGTGGCGAAACGAGAATGCACCAGGCCGAGCGCACTCACAACTTTTTTGTTGTTGAGGTCTGGATAATAGGTTCTTACTTGTTTACTGGTGAGTTGCCCTTTGTAAACAATCACCTTATACGAAAGGGATGCGATATAAAATCCAATGGGATCCTTCTTTACGCTGTTGTTGATCAGATGGCTTGAGTAGTTTCTCAGCACAAAAAGCTTTCTTTCAAAGGCCATTGGATCGCTGATATGGTCAGGGCAGGCAACGAAAACCTGTTCTATTTCAGGCTCAACCGAGCGGGCGGTAAAGCCAATGTCTTCTGGATTAACGGGAACTTTTCTCCACGCAAGTACCTCAAGGCCAAGCTCTTCTGCGGTTCTGCTAAAGATGTCTCTGCATTCTTCCCTGAGCCTTATTTCCCTTGGAAAGAAAACGGATCCAACCCCGTATCGGCCAAAAGCAGGAAGATGAACCCCCATTTTGAGGCATTCGTCAAAAAAGAAAGCATGCGGAGTTTGGATCAAGATACCGGCGCCATCTCCGGTATTGCTTTCACATCCACAGGCGCCCCTGTGTTCCATGTTTTCAAGAATGGTCAGGGCATCAGAAATCACCTGGTGATTTTTGTTTCCTTTGATGTTGGCTACAAAGCCAATGCCACAAGCATCTCTTTCAAATTCTGGACGATATAATCCCCGATTTCTTGCCATAAGAAAGCAGTTTTTTGATAAAATCTATTGAATAGATCTTTTGGGTAAATAAAATCTAAGGTAGGGGCAAGCTGTCGTTTAAATTTACGAAAACTCACCCATTTTCAGAAGAAAATGAAGAAAAAAATCAAAAAAATGTCAGTCGGACTGGCTATTCTGCATAACTGCTGACAGGTTCACAGGTGCATACCAGGTTCCTGTCTCCATAGGTATTGTTAACCCTTGCTATGCTTGGCCAAAACTTGTTGCTCCTGATCCGCTCTTCGGGGAAGGCTGCTTTCTCCCTTGAATAGGGCCTGTCCCAGGTATTTCCGCAGATGTTGGCCATGGTATGGGGAGCTCTTTTCAAGACATTGTCTTTTTTGTCTGCCTGTCCCTCTTCAATTTCGCGAATCTCGTTTCTGATGGCAATCATTGCATCACAGAACCTGTCCAACTCGCCTTTGTCCTCACTCTCTGTTGGCTCTATCATAACTGTACCGGGAACAGGGAAACTAAGGGTTGGCGCATGAAATCCATAATCCATCAGTCGCTTAGCAAGATCTTCTGCTTCAATATCAGCAGATTTCTTGAAAGGACGAAGGTCTACGATGAATTCATGTGCGCAGGTGCCGTTTTTGCCCAAATACAAGACATCATAATGCCCTGTAAGCCTTGCCTTCATGTAGTTGGCATTGAGGATGGCATATTCGGTAGAGGCTTTCAGGCCATTTCCACCAAGCATCCTGATGTAGCCATAACTGATCAATAAAATGCTTGCGCTTCCAAATGGTGCTCCACTGACCGCAGTGTTCCCTTTGGTAATGTCCAAATCAGCTCCAGCAGTTTGGGTATGTCCTGGCAGGAATGGCGCCAAATGAGCCTTCACACAAATGGGCCCCATGCCGGGTCCGCCACCGCCGTGAGGAATGGCAAAGGTTTTGTGCAGGTTCAGGTGGCAGACATCCGCACCAATCAGTCCAGGGGCAGTAAGACCAACCTGGGCATTCATGTTGGCCCCGTCCATGTAGACCTGACCGCCATGGCTGTGGATGATGGATGTGATGTCTATCACAGTCTCCTCATATACACCATATGTGCTGGGATAGGTAATCATGATTCCTGCGAGGTTTTCGCTGTACTGTATGGCTTTTGCATTGAGGTCCTCTACGTCGATGTATCCATTTTCCAGTGCTTTTACCACGACCACTTTCATGCCAGCCATCACTGCTGAAGCAGGATTGGTGCCATGTGCAGAAATCGGAATCAGCATCACATTGCGGTGATGGTCTCCACGAGACAGGTGGTATCCCCTGATGGCCAGCAGGCCAGCATATTCCCCCTGTGCCCCGCTGTTGGGTTGAAGGCTACAGGCATCAAATCCGGTTACTTCGCAGAGGTATTTTGAAAGCTCATCCAATACGAACTGGTATCCCTTTGTCTGCGCTGCAGGAGCAAAGGGATGAATCTGTCCCCAACAGGCCCAACTCAATGGCATCATCTCTGAAGCAGCGTTCAATTTCATGGTGCAGCTCCCTAAAGAAATCATGGAGGTGTTAAGGGATAAATCCTTGTTTTCCAATGATTTGATGTATCTCATCATCTTGCTTTCACTGTGATAAGTATTGAAAACTGGATGTTGTAGATAAGATGAACTGCGCTTAAAGCCTGCAGGGATATTGGGAAGACCTGCGGACTTCGCAAAGTTCAATGAAGCTTTTGCATCCTGATCAAAACAAGAGAGTGCGGCCGTCACATTGTCGGTATTGCTTGTTTCGTCAAAGCTGATACCTACCATCGAAGGGCTGATCAGGCGCAGGTTGATGTGTTTCTCTGCGGCTGATGCAACAATTGCCTGAGCATGATCTGTAATAACCGCAATGGTATCAAAGTAGGTGGACGAAGCCAATTGGAATCCAAGCTCCTGCAAGGTGCTTGCTGCCGCATGGGCAAACATGCTGGTTCTGGTGGCAATGTTTTTGAGGCCTTCGGCACCATGGTAAACGGCATACATGGCAGCCATATTGGCCAACAGTGCCTGGGCTGTGCAAATATTGGAAGTG
>CALPWM020000095.1 GCA_943327275.2 Chitinophaga pinensis | reverse complement strand
GATCATCCGAATGGTTGTCGACTTACCTGCGCCATTTTGCCCCAGGAATCCATATACCTCTCCTTCCTTCACTGAGAATGAAAGATCATCAACAGCCGTAAAGCTGCCGAATGATTTGGTGAGATGGGAGATTTCGAGGAGCATTTTGAGGGGTTGTGAGTTGTGGGTTCTGAGTTTGGGGTTGTGGGTTCTGGGTTGAAATTGTTTGCCAACCAGAGGTTGTTTAACCGAATGCAGGGGACTCGATTCTATAACAAGATGATGGGGCAATGGTTGGAAAATTATCAAATAAAAAAGGTCCGAAAGAAATCTTCCGGACCTTGTATTGTTATCATTTTGAAAGGCCAAACCTTATTTGTACTGGGGCATGATGCCTTGTGCAAGCGCAACCATGGCTTTGAGGCCATCTTCCGGAAGATTGCCCTTCTTGAATTCTGCCAGTACCTCTGGAAGTTTGTTTTCCATTTCAAGGAGGAAATGTTCTTCAAAGTCTTTAACAGACCTTACTGCAACATCTTTCAACAAACCTTGTGTACCCAGATAGATAATCGCAACCTGCTTCTCTACAGATGCAGGTTGGTATTGGCCTTGCTTCAGGATTTCCACGTTGCGTGCACCCTTGTCGATTACAGACTTGGTTGCAGCATCAAGGTCACCACCAAATTTGGAGAATGCCTCAAGCTCACGGTAAAGGGCCTGGTCAAGCTTCAAGGTACCAGATACCTTTTTCATGGACTTGATCTGGGCATTACCTCCCACACGGCTTACAGAGATACCTACGTTGATCGCAGGACGGATACCGGCGTTGAACAGGTTGGACTCAAGGAATATCTGACCATCCGTGATGGAAATTACGTTGGTAGGGATATAGGCGGATACGTCTCCCGCCTGTGTTTCAATGATGGGCAAGGCTGTCAATGAACCACCACCTTTCACCAAGTGCTTGATGGAGTCAGGGAGATCATTCATCTTGGCGGCCACTTCATCCTTGGCGATAACTTTTGCAGCACGCTCGAGCAAACGGCTGTGAAGGTAGAATACGTCACCAGGATAGGCCTCACGTCCTGGAGGGCGACGAAGCAACAATGACACCTCACGGTAGGCAACAGCCTGCTTTGAAAGGTCATCATAAACAATCAAGGCAGCATTGCCGGTATCGCGGAGGAACTCACCAATGGCAGCACCTGAGAATGGAGCATAGAATTGGAGTGGAGCAGGATCAGCAGCAGGAGCAGCAACGATGATGGTATATTCCATTGCACCATTGTCTTCCAATGTTTTCATTACACCTGCAATGGTTGATGCTTTTTGTCCGATCGCTACATAGATACAATAAACAGGCTTGCCTGCTTTGTAAAATTCTTTTTGGTTGATGATAGTGTCAATGGCAATCGCAGTCTTACCTGTCTGGCGGTCTCCAATGATCAACTCACGCTGCCCGCGCCCGATCGGAATCATTGCATCAATGGCCTTCAAACCACTCTGCAATGGCTCTTTTACCGGCTCACGAAAGATTACACCCGGCGCCTTGCGCTCCAGTGGCATTTCATACAGGTCTCCGGCAATCGGGCCTTTACCGTCAATGGGTTCGCCCAGGGTATTGATCACACGACCTACAAGACCCATACCGGCCTTGATGGAGGCAATCATTCCTGTACGCTTTACTTTAGAACCTTCTTTGATGCCGGCGCCATCACCCATCAATACCACACCTACATTATCTTCTTCAAGGTTAAGTGCAATGGCTTTCACACCATTTTCAAACTCAACAAGCTCTCCTGATTTTACATTGTTCAAACCGTAGATACGGGCAATACCGTCACCTACCTGAAGTACGGTGCCCACTTCCTCCAGCTCTGCTGATGTGTTGAAGTTGCTCAGCTGCTGGCGGAGTATCGCTGAAATCTCATCGGGCTTAATGTCTATCATAACTGCTGATTTAAATTGTAATCTGTTTATTGATTATCCTAACTGGCTTACGTACATATTTTTGATGAACTGGCGCTTGATGTGTTGGAGGTCATGCCTGATGCTGGCATCAAACAATTTATCATCCACCTGAACAATCAATCCGCCAATGATGGAGGCATCGACCTTTTCCTTTAGCTGGATGGTCTTTCCCAACAACATTTTATTGTCCTTCAATTGCTCGGCAACTGCCGCACGGACTGCATCCGTAGCTTCTACAGCCGTAGTCAGTTCCACTACCTTGATTCCTTTGTGATCCCTGTATTTGTCAGCATAGGCCTCAATGATTTCATTGATGGCTACAGACCTTCCCTTGGTAAAGATCAACTTGAAGAAGGATGCAGTAAGTGGCTGAACATGCTTGGAAAAAATGGCATCAAAAATGGCTGTTTTCTTGTCTCCAGAAACGACAGGAGAGACCAGCAAAATACTGAGGTCTTTATGCCCTAGGCCTTTGATCAGGTCAAGGTCATGTTTCACCTCTTCAATCTTTCCTGTTTCAAGGGCAAGATCGAACAAGGCTTTGGAATAACGCTGTGCAACTTTTATTTGACGCATGATTATTGGTTTCCGAACTGATGAAGTTCACCAGCCATTTGCTGAATATATTTTTCCTGCTCGGCCTTGTTATCGAGTTGCTTGCGGATAACCTTTTCAGAAATCTCAATCACCATGTTTCCAATCTGATTCTTGACATCTGTAAGGGCTGCCATTTTCTGGGCCTGAATGGCTGCCTGTGCATCGGTTACAATCTTGGCCGCTTCAGCTTTGGCCTGCTCTTTGGCCTCATTGATCATCTTGTCCTTGGTTTCCTTGGCTTCCTTGATCAATTGGGCGCGTTCTTCACGTGCTTGTGCCATCAAGGCCTCGTTCTCATTTTTCAACTGGGCCATTTCTGCCTTTACTTTTTTGGCAGTATCCAATGCATCGGTAATGCCTTGCTCACGCTCAGAAAGAGACTTGATGATGATACCCCAGGCAAACTTCTTGAGTATGAAAAAAACAATCAGGAAGGCCAACAGGGTCCAAACCAAAAGACCAATACCAGGTAATAAAAGATCCATGTTCTATATTTTGAATAACAAAGTTAAAAAGTACTGCATCCTTTGCCCTGTGCATTGGATGCAGTGTTTTTTGGCGAAACTACTAGGCTTTCAATACAGCCAGCAGACCTGCGATTACCGCGAAAAGGGCTACACCCTCAACGAAAGCGGCAGTCAGGATCATGTTCGCACGAATGTCGTTGGCAGCTTCGGGTTGACGTGCAATTGATTCAACTGCACCCTTACCGATCTGTCCGATACCGATACCGGCACCAATTGCAGCAAGACCTGCGCCAATTGCACCACCGAGGTGGGAAACGCTAACGTCGAGCAGAATGTTCATCAGACTCATGATACTTGGTTTTATAATTAAAAAAAAGATTTAGTGATGCCCCTCTTCGTGGCCTCCTTCAAAAGCCTGACCAATAAAAACCGCAGTCAGGTTAGTGAAGATAAAGGCCTGGATGAAGGCAACCATTATTTCAATCATATAGATGAATACGGCAAATGCGATGCTGAGTGGAGAAAAACCCCAGCCTGCAACAGCACTCATCGATCCAAATATGAAAATCAATGTGATAAAGCTCAAGATGATGATATGCCCCGCCACCATGTTGGCAAAAAGACGGACAATCAAAGCAAAGGGCTTGGTGAATACCCCCAGGAGTTCAACTGGCAACATGATGAAAATCCTCACCGGTGTTGGAACGCCAGGAAACCAGAAGATATGTCCCCAGAAATGCTTGTTGGTGCTGAAAAGGATCACAAAAAATGAAATGACACCCAACACCACAGTGAAAGCGATATTGCCCGTTACATTGGCAGAACCTGGTATCAAACCAAAAATATTGTTGATCAGGATAAAGAAGAAAACAGTCAAGAGATAAGGCAGGTATTTCAAGTACTTCTTTCCAAGATTGGGTTTGGCCACCTCATCCCTTACAAAAGTAATGACCGGCTCAATGGCATTCTGCCAGCCCTTGGGTGCTGAGGTAATGCCCTGTCCTTTTTTGTATTTGTTGGCCACGCTGATCATCAGTACGACAAGAATGATCAAGGAAAGAAACATTTGGACCACATTCTTGGTCAATGATATATCATAAACATGTACTGACTCATCCAATACCTCAACCCCGTTTTCCATTTTCACTGCATGGATTTTATCATGCTCCATCCTGTACCCTTCATGGGCATCATGCCCATGGTGAAATTTAGAGGAGGAAAAAGCAACCAGTCCTCTTTCTTTGCTCCAAAGGATGATGGGCAGGGGTATTGTGGCATGAAATTCTTCTCCATGGGCCTTCTTGAGCGTGAAAAAGTGGAACTCATGAGAATCCTGGATATGCTCCATGATGACTTTTGCTGGGTCAAGCCTTTCGCTACCCGGTTCCTCATTCGCCTTCACGGTTGTGGAAACCAGTGCCAAAAAAAGGCCCAGAGTCGCTACCAGCAAAGAATTTAGCCTATGTACACGCATATACGCCTTGAAATTTTGCGCAAAGATAGCACGGAGTGGGTTAAAATTGTCCGAAAATCTTAAAAATCTATTCCCCATTTTTCTGTTGCTGCAATGAGATCATTTGTGCATATTTCCCTCCCAAGGCAAGAAGTTCTTCATGTTTTCCCATTTCCACCCTTTTGCCCTGGTCCATGACCAAGATCTGGGTGGCCTGGCGGATGGTTGATAGCCGATGGGCCACAACAATGGAAGTTCGGCCCCTGGTCAGCACCGAAATGGCCTGCTGAATCAATTGTTCGGTATGGGTATCAACAGAAGAGGTCGCTTCATCCAGGATCAGTATGGCCGGGTTGAAGAGCAGCGCCCTGATAAAAGAAAGCAACTGTCTTTGGCCCATAGAGAGCGTACTCCCCCGCTCCATCACATCATAGTCATATCCTCCGGGAAGTTGCTCGATGAACGTGTGAATACCAATCATTTTGGCAGCTTCGACAACTTCTTCCCTGGTGATGGATGGATCACGAAGGGTTACGTTGTCATGAACAGAACCGGGAAAAAGGAAAACATCCTGCAGCACAACAGCAGTTGCTGCACGCAAGCTATTGATGGTGAAGGCTTCTATCGGCTGGTCATCAATCAGGATTTCCCCAGATTGGTGTTGATAGAGCCTGTTGATGAGGCTGATGATGGTTGACTTGCCGCTTCCGGTATGCCCTACAATGGCCAGGGTCTCTCCTTCATTGAGCTTGAAGTTCAGGTCAGAGAGCACGGGGTGACCATCGGTATATTGAAACCCAACATGCCTGAACTCGATCTTCCCCCTGATCTTCATGTCTGTTGCGCCTGGAGTATCGGTCAAAACATCTGTGTTGTCGAGCACGGCCAATACCCTTTCCCCTGCTACCATGCCCATCTGCAGTACATTGAACTTATCAGCAATGACCCTCAGGGGTCTGAACAGAAGGTTCAATAACAGGATAAAGGAAACAATATTTCCGGCAACCTGGACGGCTTGTTCCTGGTTTAATGCATAGGCATCCCTGGCTGCAAACCAAACCAGCAAACCCATGGAAAAGGCCAAAACAATCTCCACCACTGGAAAAAAAACAGAATAGGCAAAAATGGCCTGGATATTGGCATCCCGGTGTTTTTTGTTGATGGCCTCAAACCTTTCCTGTTCTCTTTTTTCTGCGGTAAATGCCTGAATGATTTGCATGCCGGATAGGCGCTCTTGCACAAATGCATTGAGGGCAGCAATCGCGTTTCGGACATTAGAAAATGACTTGTTCACACTCTCCTTGAAAAAATAAGTGGCCATGATCAGGAGGGGAAAGGGAATGATACAAACCAAGCTCAGTTGCCAGTTGGTATAGAACATGGCGGAAAGTATGGCAACGATAGAAAGAAAATCTGCCACAATCGGCACCAGCCCTTCAGAAAAAATATCATTGATGGATTCAATATCATTGATTGTTCTGGTGGTTAACGTACCAATGGGCGTTTTGTCGTATTGCTTCAAATTATAGGAGAGCACCTTTTCGTACACCTTTACCCGAATGTCTTTTACCACACGGTGCCCGAGCCAGGAGGTGGCATAAGAAAAGAAAAAACGCATGGCTGTCTCTGCCAGCAAAAGCCCTACCTGAAGAAGGCTGATCCACAAGAGAAAATCCAAAACCATTTGGGACCCTGTAACCCCAGAAGCATTGACGCGCTTGAGTGTCAGGTTGATCATCAAAGGCCTTAAGGGCGATACCATCGCCAGTAACAATGCCAGAACAATTGACAAATAAAATTTGCCGGCATAGGGTTTTGCAAAAGCAAAAATCCTGGCCAACAATGACCAGTCGAATATTCTTTTCCGATTTTCTTTCTTTTTATTTTCCATCATTTATGCAAACCGCCGCCTATTGGTTCCTGTTGGCAAAAGCCTTGATGAACAAGGCCCCGAGGTTCTTGTGTGGGGGTATATAATTATCGAACCGCTCTTTTGCTACGCCTGTATTGAATTGCTTCTCAAGTTGATGCCAGATATTGATCCAATCTACCCCCTGCCCCACCCGGACAGACTCATTGATCAATTTCAATACCGGCTCATTGACAAGCTTGGTACCCACTTCTTTCGATGAAACAATATGTGCTTCGGGGCATATTTTCAGCACGGTACTAAGGTTCTGAAAACTGCCGCAAGATCCCAAAACTATGATCTTGGCAGATGCAGAAAGCTGGTTGACCGTATACTTGAGGTGATAACTGTGGCCACGGTGAATGACAATTGTCGGCTGGAGGCCTTGCGCACGCAAATAGCCAATCAACAATGACTGGGCCTTTGCATCCGGATCATCCCCCATCGAATTATCCAAGGGAAGATTGGCAAATATCCATACAGGCCTTCCCACCAAAGACTTGATCTCAACCCAGTTCTCCTCTTGAACAATCTGCCAGTCTTTCTTACCCCTGAACATGGACATGAAGTTGGCAAATGACTCCTTTCCATCCTTGTCTCCGTAGAAAAAAACCTGTTGCACAATGCGACCGGCACTATCAGAAAGATTGGATAGAGGAAGCGCATACACTGGAGGTATACCATACCGCTGAGAAAGGAGCTGGGAACTATCTGAGACAGACATGAACAGCAGCTTGAGGATATCATAAATGGCGATACCCCTTTCATTGCCATGCGATTTTTGATGTTCGAGATTATGCTCAATCTCAACCTTGACCAAGCCCCTGATTGCAACGTTGCTGATACTTCCGTAGGAATCTGCAACATCCACTGCGTCTTCGAGATTGAGGTTTTTTTCTAATCCCCGGACAAATCCCTTGATCAGCAGTTGTGCATTTTCTGCTGGCATGCTAGACAAGAAAAGATCGAGTTTATTGTAAGCAGCAGCCATCCTGACAAATTTCTTGAATCTGTCAAACCTCACTTCCATGAGCAATGCATCTCCCCCGCGCTTTTGCATGCGTCCCATCATCCGGTTGTAAACACCCGTATAACTGGATGTATAGATGACATCTTCGCCAGTAACAATGATATAATACAATTCAGCAGCCCCAAGCGGCTCTAAAATCTTGAAGCGAACTGCTTCCGGCTCATCATGCAAAGCGTTGATTTCATTGATAAATATTTCTTCTGCCTTGCGTTTGATCATGGTTCCCATTTCCTGAAAAAGGATAGGCGTATCCCTTGCAAGCATATCATCCATGAACTGGATCTGGGTCTTGACCAACAAACGGTAGTAAGCAAGATTGTCAGTGGTAGCCGATTTGATGCTATCAATGGAGATTCTTCCCTTGAGGATGGCATGCAAAAATGGAAAAATTAATCTTCCTGAACTTTCATCAGCTATGCCTGTAATCAATCTCACGAGGGTATCATCGATTGACCTTATCTTCTTACCAATGGGCGTAGCAGCCGCTGATGCATAGTTGTAAAAAATTCCGGGGGATTGATGTGCTGCTTTAACAAGCAGGCTGTCTGCAAAAGCTGCGTTGAGGTAGGGCTCAATCCTGGAAAGTACCTGATCCGGATACAGCCCAGCAAACTGCCTGAACATGATTACTCGGGCGGAGTCCAATGCTGGATTTTCAAAAAAAACTGAATTTTCTCCCAAAAGCACCTTGTTGACATTGTATGGAAAATGATCAACAATCCCAGTTATACCCATTCCACGGATGTCCAGACCCATGTATTGCCTATAAGCTTCCAGCAGGGTTGCCGCTTCCGAAGCCGACAGGGCATTGGAACGGAAAGACCGCAGCAATTCTTCGAGCAGGAT
>CALPWM020000094.1 GCA_943327275.2 Chitinophaga pinensis | reverse complement strand
TACTCCAGTGAATCAACAGGATCATCGGTGGTACAAACCAGTTTTACTTTCATTTTCCTGAGCAGGTTTCTGACAGAAAACTCCTTAGTCTGCAACAGTGCACTGCAATGCTCATAAACAGCTTTTGCATTGGCCGGGCTCAATTGCTCGGTTACATTGAAATACCGTTGCAGTTCCATGTGCGTCCAATGGTACAAAGGATTGCGCATGGTATAGGGAACGGTGGCAGCCCACTGCTCAAATTTTTCGAGATCAGGTTTGTCACCGGTGCAATAACTTTCATGAATGCCGTTGGTGCGCATGGCCCTCCATTTGTAATGATCGCCATGGAGCCACACTTCTGCGATATTATTGAAAATCCTGTCTTCGGCAATATCCTTTGGAGAAAGGTGACAATGGTAATCGATGATGGGCATATCAGCCGCGTAATCGTGGAACAAGCGCTTTGCTGTTGTTGTTTTAAGGAGAAAATCCTTGTCAAGAAAATCTTTCATTTACTTCAGTTTCTGATAATGGGTTATGTCAGTTGATTGATGGTTTGTAAGATGCCGTTTGATTGGATGGATGCAGTAATGTCAAGGACTTTATCCAGCAATCCCGGAATTGCAGTAAGGTCTTGCCCCCAGGTTGACGTGTCGGAAAGTACATTGCTCAAAGACGTTGCCAAGTCGTCACTGTTCACCAAATTCATTTGCACAAGATACGCACTAAAACCAATTAACATCCTCAGTGGCAATTGTCCTGCCTTCTGGTATGTTGCAATGATCAGTGGCAGGCAACGAATGTTCATTTTCAGTGTGAACTGTGCAGAGATGCTGACCCACTTGTGCTCCAGGAAAGGATTGGCAAACCTGTCAAGTACCGCTTTTCCAAATGCATTCGCTTCTGCAGGACTGATTTTATCCCCTGTTATCGCTGCAGCGATTTCTTCCAATGCCAATTGACTGATGTATGACTTTATGGCTTCATGGTTCATTGAATCTTTTACAAACTCCATTCCAGCAAGCATGGACACACCACAACTGAACGTATGGGAGGCGTTGAGCATGCGCAGTTTCAATTCCTTGAATTTTTGAATGGAGGGAACCACAATACATCCCTTTTCTACATTGCAAAAACCAAGGGCATCAATGACCCTTTGATCGGTAGACGCAATCGCCCAAAGACCAAAGGGTTCAGCCATGATCATGAGCCCATCCGTATAGCCAAGAGCCGCCTCTGTAACAGCCTGGTCAGTGGCTGAGAGCTTGCCTGGAACAATGCGATCCACCAGGGTATTGCAAATGGGATTGGCATGGTTGAGCCATTGGATAAACGCCTCTCCCAACTGGTTATAATCCGCGAGACGATTCAAAATATCAGCCAGCTTGGATCCATTTTCTTCTATCAATTCTGCAGGGATGATGACAAGTCCTTTGGAGGCATCACCATTGTAATGGATAAACCTTGCATGCAGAACAGCCAAAAGCTTTCCGGGAAAAGAGGATGGAACACCATCCAATATATTTTCTTCAGTATAAACAATACCAACCTCAGTGGTATTGGAGGTAACAACGGAAAGATCTTCAGACCTGGCAAACTCAAGTATCGAAGCCCAGTCTTCTGTGGCAGAAAGCACCCTGCTGATGGAAGCATTGACATAGGCCCGGTTGACCAGATGGCCATTGTCGATGCCTTTCACGCAAACAGTATAGAGCCCGTCCTGCTCAGCAAAATCATCGGTTGTTCCTTGCTGGGTAGACTTGACCACAACCACACGTCCGCAGAATTTTCCTGCCCGGTTGGCTTCACTGATGTACTGGTCTGGCAATCCCCTCAACAATACACCGGTTCCAAACTGCAACACTTTTTCCGGGTAGTGGAGCTGTTCTTCTGTGGGGAGAATCAAATTGTCTACCCCTTCAATCTCTTTTAAAATACTGCGCTTCAATTTCATCATTCTTCCGTTTATTTTGCTTGTTTCAGCAGCCAATCAACCAATGCCATTGCAGCTGGATAGTTCTGAAAATCAGATGGCAGCCTGCGACCATCAAGGTATTCATTGTAGATCCAGGGATCGCCCAAAACAAAAACCTTTCCCTTACCGAAACTGGAAATGGCCATGATGTTGGCCCCATTTTTGGTGGCAATGGCTGTTGCCGGAGCAGACAATTTGAGTGTACTCAATTCCTTGATGAACAGTTTTTTGCTGCTGCCAAAAATCGGTGAATCATCTGGTGTAATGACCGCGCCCATTTCAAACTGGTCTTTCAGTACCGGGTTGAAAAAATCCTCATTGAATTCAATCCCAAACATTTTGGGCAGGATGTTGAATTTTTTGATTTCATTGTTGGATGAGTCGTTCCCCAGAATGACAAGCACCCCGCCATTGGCCACCCAATTTTTAATGGATGTGGCGTCTTCGGGGCTCATGTAATTGGGTGAAGGAGTTTCCTTCTGCGTATCAGGATCAACCATGATAAATACGCTGGCCTGCTTCAATACTTCAGCAGTGGGCCTTTCAGAAGAGAGAACTGTAGTTGCACCATGTTGTTGAAAGAGTTTGCCGAACATGGAATAACCACCATTGTCGCGCTCATCCCAAACATAATGCCATTTTACATCTGTACCTGTGGCATCTTTTCTCCATTCGTTGTTGAAATAATTGTCGAGGTATACTTTCTTTCCTTTTGCGTTGTTCCTGTTTGCCCCAAACTCCATCTCTGCAGCACATTGGATGAATGCCCCCATTCCTTTGGGATCATTGGTAATGACTGGCTCAGACATGTAATAAGCGAAACTTCCATCGCGGTATGGATTACCACCAAGACCGGAAACGGTTACTGTTCCCCTCAGGTGAATACCGCCGGCAGAATCCACCACAAAGTGATCTTTGATGCCTGCGTATGCGCGCTCTGCAATGCCGTGGTATTTTTCAGCCACATAACCCAACCTGCTTGCTTTTGCCAATGTATAGGTCAGCATGCTAGACGCTGAAGATTCAGGATAATTGGGTTGCTGGTCTTTTCTGTCTACGATATCATACCATAGTCCTGTGGCAGGATCCTGCACTTTTGTTACAGCGGCTGCAAAGCGATCGAGGATGGCAATCAACTCTTTTCTGCCAGCATGGTTTGCAGGGAAATAATCCAAAACATCCACCAATGCCATGCCAAACCAGCCAAGACTTCTTCCCCAAAAATGCGGTGAATTGCCGGTTGTTTTGTTGGCCCATTTTTGTTCGCGGCTTTCATCCCAACCGTGATACAACAATCCAGTTTTGGGATCCCTGGCATATTTTTCCATCAAGCGAAACTGCAGGACGATATCATCAAAGGCCTTGTCTTCATGAAAAAGTTTTGCATATTCTGCCATGAAAGGTTGGCCCATGTACAAACCATCCAACCACATTTGTGTGGGATAGATTTTCTTGTGCCAGAAACCACCTTCCTTGGTGCGTGGATGCGTGAGGAGTTGTTCACGAAGCAATTGTGCCGCTTTCCTGTACTTTTCTTTTCCAGTTACCTGGTAAAGCATCAACAAGATTTTTCCGTTGTTGACATGGTCAATATTGTATTCATCCTTCTTGTATCCTTTGATGGATCCATCCTCTCCAACATAATAGTCCATGGATTTTTGGATATAATTGAACCAGGTCCTGTCTCCTGTAGCATTCCAAACATCATCCATTCCTTTCAGGATCACGCCTTGATCATAACGCCATTTCGGTTGTTTGTCGCCAGGAAGCATGAAAGAATCAGGCCACATGCGCATGGCCGTTTGCGACAGAGACTGGCTGAGCGGCTTGCTGTGAAAAGCATTGGCACGGATACCATTTGTACTAACACCAGTGCTTTGCTGCACCTTGATGGTTGTAGTTGTATCCTTTAATTTCAGATCGATGTTGGAAAGGGTAATGCCATTGGCCTCCTGGATTTCAATGCCCTTGTTGGCACTGAAGGCCATGTCTTTCAGCTGAATATTCGAGATCTGCATTTCTGGAAGTCCACGGATGAAGATGGCCTTTTCAGCCCCATCACAATAAACCCTGCTGATCTTGAAATTCCTGAAAGAAGGTGTGGTAATGTCGAGGGGTTTTCTTTCAATCACCGGCATGTCTTGTTTTTCTCCAAAAACAGGCACGGGATCTTTTGACATATAGTACATATCAAAAAGAATGGCTTCTCCTGGAATATCTTTCATCACAATATCGCTGATGTTGATGTTCTCCACAACGCCACCACGGCCCCTGGTGGTTTTGAACCTGAGACCAATATCGGTACCAATAAAACTACAATTCGTTACATCAATATTCCTTACGCCACCACTCATTTCACTTCCGATAACGAATCCTCCGTGGGCTGAATACACCGTACAGCCGCGGATGGTAACATTCTGGGTAGGCATCCCTCTTTGCCTGCCAGCCTCATCTCTTCCGCTCTTCATGCAAAGCGCATCATCACCCACATCAAAGATGGAGTTTTCAATCAACACATTGTTACAACTCTCAACATCAATGCCATCCCCATTCTGGGCGAACCAGGGATTCTTTACCTTGATGTCGCGGACAATCAAATTATCACACATAAGGGGATGAAGGCACCATGCAGCAGAGTTCTGGAAGGTTACGCCTTCCCACAGTACATTTTTACAAGAAGTAAATACAATCATGTTGGGACGCAAGAAGTCCTTGACCGACTGGTAGTATGCTGCAGTCTTCTCGGGTGAGATAACTCCTGGATTCTTTTCGTTATTGCCCTTGAAATTGGATGCCGTTGGGTACCAAGTTTTTTTGTCTTCGCTGAGGAGCCCTCCACTGGACAATAATTTTTTCCACTGGCCTTCTGTAAGTTTTTCCTTTTTGACCTGGCGCCATCCTGCGCCATTGCCATCAATGATTCCTTTGCCTGTGATGGCCACATTGGTGGCACCAGTGGCTGAAATGGGCGACTGGTTGCGCATCTGCTTCAATCCTTCCCAGTTGCCTTCGACGAGTTTGTATTGGTTGAAATCAGCAGAAAACAAAAGGATTGCACCCTGCTCAACATGCAGGTTGATATTGCTTTTGAGTACGATCGGGCCGGTGAGCCAGAGTCCTTTGGGAACATGGACAACGCCACCTCCTTTTTTATGCAGTGCATCGATGGCATTGGAGATAGCCTGTGTATTGAGCTTCAGTCCACCAGGTATTGCACCAAATGTTGAAATGGAAACCGTATCTTTTTTGAACACAGGCACCTTGTTTTTTACAGCATTGTACTGTGCTGAAACAGCTGTGCATGCAAGCATTGCAGCAAAAAGCAAGATGTTGTACTTGGATAAAATCTTTTTCATTGTCTTTTATTTTTTCTTTGGTTCAGGCACCCAGGGACCCAATATATTTTCGATGGTATACTTTTTAAGTTCTTCATTGGTGAGGTGCTTCATCCACCTGACCCTGTTTGACACGGATGCGCCGGGCCCCATGCTCTTGTATTCGGCATACCTGGCAGTGGCTTCATTGGATGGATTCTTCCAGTTGTTCCAACCTTCAGGAACAATATGTTTGTCCATCCAGCAACGGATATAGGTTACGCTGGCAGTAGGGCTCCAGGGCCTTCCCAGGGAAACTTTGTTGATACCCTCTGCTGCCGTAAGGGTGCAATCAAAGAATACAAAACCAAAGGGAATGATGACATTGGTGGATGCTGCTGTAACGTGTGAGTCTTTTTTGCTGTGCAGTTGACAGTTGATGAAGACAGCTGTGGCTGCACCAAAAATGAAATCTGTAGAGCCCTCAATATAACAGTCCCTGAAATAATGTTTGACTCCACTGCCACTGAGAAAAAGCACATCCTGATTGCCCAGCATGTTGCAGTTGATGAAGGAAGCCCTGTTGCCTTCAACCCTCAGGGCAACACCCTGGCCAGCGGTGAAGCCTGCATTATTTTCAAAGCTGATGTTCTCTGCCTTGAAATCATCACCATACACGAAAAAAGAAGCACAGGTCCAGGTATTCAGTGTATCACCATTGGGCTTTCGGGTACCTGCATGGTTGTCAAAAGAAATGATGGTATTGATCTTGTCTTCTCCGATCAAATGGATCTTGCTTTTTCTTGCATCCACCACAACAACTTCTCTGTATATCCCTTTTTTCACAAATACTTCCACAGGAACACTGTTGCCTTCCTTGATGGCATCCAATGCCATTTGAACAGACTTGAAATCACCGGATCCATCCTGTGCAACAATCCAACGTTGTTGGGAATATCCATTCAGCAAACTTAAAAAAAGGCATGATAGCCAACATAATATCCCCTTCATGCTCATGGTTTTTTGGTGGTGATGTAGGTGAGCAAATCAGGAATGGTGGTACGGATTTCCTTGAGCACCAATTGTGCAATCAACCTTGCCCCCAATTCATTGAAATGGGTATTGTCATCTTTCCCATCTGGATAATTGGGATGCTCTCCTGGCTTCAACTGACAGAAAAGTAACTTGGAATTTTCAACACCAAATTGCTGATAGAGTTCCATGCTTTTGGCATCCAGGTCAATAAAAAGGAGTTTTTCTTCTTCTGCTACTTTGCGAACCAAAGCGGAATATTCCTGGTGAGTTTGTTCAATCTTTCCTGTGGCATCAAATTTTCTTCTCGCCACAGGGGTCAACAAAACAGGAATCAATTGCTTTTCCCTCGATTCACGAACATAGCGCAAGAGATTGTTGGTGAATTCCTCCGGGGTTGTATAACTATTGACCTTTGATTTTACTTCATCGTTGTGACCGAACTGTATGAAGACATAATCTCCAGCACTGGCCTCGTCCATGATCTGCTTCCAGAGCCCCTCGGCAATGAAGGTCTTGGTGCTTCTGCCATTCTTTGCCTTGTTGACAACCGTCAGGTGCTCATTCCAGAAATGATTGAAAGGCATACCCCAGCCTGTTTCCGGAAAATTTTTCTCCAGCTTGATGCTCATGGTGGAATCGCCGGCCAGGAATATTTTTATTTTTTTCTGGTCTGGAACAAATGAAACCAAAAGCATGATAACGAAAACAGATAAGGCCTTTTTCATTTCAGCAAACTGTTTAGGTATACTTCAATATTGGTAAAATAGTGGTGTAGTCCAAGGCTTGCTGCATCGCTATTTTTATTGGGATCAAGCCCTTTGCTCAGTTCCCAATCGTCTGGCATCCCATCCAAATCTTTGTCTGTAAGGCTTGCTGAAATCTTCAACACAGGCCAGGCCGTTTTTGATTTTTCATAAGGAGTTCCATGCGGAAACCCACCTTGTACATCAATGATTTTTCCTTTTCCACTCAGCATTTCCCCGATGATTCTCTCATCCACTGCATCCCGCTGCAGGGATGCACCTACTTTTTTTATGATGGACTGATAGGCTCTGTCAGCATCTTCTTTGGGTAGGTCGATCACACCATGTGGTTGATTGATGTAAACGCCTGGAACTGGCATAGCGGTCACACCCAGCATGTTGTCACGGTTGACCGATCTATTCCCTTCAATCATGTTACCAGCAACAAAATACTGGCCATAAGGCAAGACATCTGTTTTGGATGGATCCAGGAAATTATTGGCAGCCGAGGGTTTTGTGGAAGGACCAGGCTTGAAATAATTGTTGACAATATTGTACTTCCCAAACTCCCCTCCATAGATGGCTTTGTTCTGCCAGTTGTATACGACATTGTTCTGAAAATCGACCAATTCCTCTTTGGACCCCAGACGCGCGCCATTGAAGCGGGGATTTCTGCTGATGCAATGGGCGAACAAATTGTGGTGCGCAGAAAGATGTGCCCCACCCCAGATGCCGCCATAGCCATGGTTTTCCCAATCCTTGTCGCCCGTCTCAAAATGATACGAGTAATTCAAAGGCTCGGCAATAACATTCCATTGCAAAGTAGTGCTGTCGCCACCATATACAGACATGACCTCGTCGGTGCTCCAGCTCATGCTGCAATGATCAATGATGAGTTGGTTGTTTTTTGATCCTGAAAGGGCATCATCCCCACCACTGCCATCCACCATTCCTTTTTGGGACTGGTATTTGTCTCCCATCCTGAAACGCAGGTAGCGCAGGATGATTTGATCGCCTTTGAGCCGAACGGGATGATCTGCAATACAAATACCATCTCCAGGAGCAGAGTGCCCAGCAATGGTAACGTTTCCTTCAATCTGCAAAGGTGATTCCAGGTGTATGGTTCCCGCAACAGCGAAAACAATGATTCTTTTTGATTTTTGCTGGGCAGCCTGCCTGAAACTGCCAGGACCGTCATCATTGAGGTTGGATACCACCAGCGTCTTTC
>CALPWM020000093.1 GCA_943327275.2 Chitinophaga pinensis | reverse complement strand
AGGAACTCAACATCATCATCAAAGGTGATGTGGATGGATCTGTAGAGGCCTTGAGTGACTCCTTGCAGAAGCTTTCAACGCAGGAGATTGCTATCAAGGTGGTACACAAAGCAGTTGGACAGATTACGGAAAGTGATGTATTGCTTGCCACTGCATCTGATGCGATCATCGTTGGTTTCAACGTTCGTCCTTCTATTCAGGCCAACAAAATTGCTGAAAACGAAGGTGTACAGATCAAGCTTTACTCCATCATCTACAACGCCATCGAGGAAATCAAGAGTGCCATGGAAGGTATGCTTGAACCGAAGATTGAGGAAAAAATTGTTGCCAACGTTGAAGTGCGTGAAGTGTACAAGTTTGATAAGGCCACCGTTGCCGGTTGTTATGTACTTGACGGTAAAATCAGCCGGAACAACAAGATCCGTATCATCCGTGATGGTATCGTTGAATATCCAAGAGGTGAGGGACAAAGTACAGAACTGGGCAGCTTGAAACGCTTCAAGGATGATGCGAAAGAAGTGAACCAGGGCTATGAGTGCGGACTTACCATCAAGAATTTCAATGACCTCAGGGTTGGTGATGTGATCGAAGCATTTGAAGAAACTGAAGTGAAGAGAACATTGTAGTTTTTTCTGAGGATTGGACTATTTATGAAAACTTTAAGTCAGGGAATTTTACCATAAGGCGGAATTCAATCATATTTGGAAACAGGAATTGCAGCATGAAAAGAATATTGATCGTATTGATTTTGGTGATCTCGGCTTTTGCAGGCCAGGCACAGACCGCAAAGTTGCTGGCTGACAAGATTGTTGCCATTGTGGGAGACAAAATCGTATTGAAAAGCGATATTGTCAATTACATTGAGGACCAGAAACGCCAGGGAAATGAAATGCCTGAAAATGCAGAATGTTTTCTATTGGAAAGGATGATGCAGGACAAGGCACTCATTCTTCAAGCAGAAAAGGATTCACTTCCGGTTTCAGATGAAGAAGTTGAAGCTGAACTTGACCAGCGGGTACGTTATTTTATCATGCAATACGGCGGTAAAGAAGCTTTTGAACAAATTGCTGGACGCACCATTTACCAGGTAAAAGAAGATTTCAGGAAATCCATTCGCGAGGGAAGGCTTGCCAAATCCATGCGTGAAAAGATTGTTGAATATGTCAAAATTACTCCGAACGAAGTGAGGGAGTATTTCAATAAGATTCCCAAAGACAGCCTGCCTTTTTACGAAACGGAGCTTGTCATTGGTCAAATTGTAATCCACCCCAAAGCAGGAAGGGAATTGGAGAAATATGCCCAGGATGAATTGGCTGATTACCGCAGACAAATTGAGGCAGGGCAAAAAACTTTCGAAACCCTTGCCAGGCTTTATTCTGAAGATCCGGGAAGCAAGCAAAATGGGGGTCGATACGAAATCAACAAAACGCAAAAAGATTGGGATCCTGATTTCAAAAATGCCGCTTTTAGGCTGAAAGAGGGCCAGGTTTCTCCCGTCATCAAATCCAAGTTTGGTTACCATATCATCCAAATGGTCAGCAGGAATGGAGATGATGCAGTCATCCGCCATATCCTCCGCATCCCAGCACTGCAGGACGAAGATGTTGAGGCCACCAAGTTGAGGCTTGATTCCATCAGGACCAAGCTTGTGGCAGGTACCATCACCTTCGGTGAGGCTGTAGACAAGAACAGTGACGACCAGAACAGCAAGTTCAGCGCCGGTATCATGAGTGGTCAGGGTGGTGCTTTTGTTACCATTGATGAATTGGACAAGAACCTGGTGCCTTATCTCGACAAATTAAAAGTGGGAGAATTTTCCCAGCCGATGGCATACAAGGATGAGCAAGACAAGCAAGCGGTAAGGCTTGTTTATCTTCAGGGCAAAACCGAGCCCCATCGGGAAAATATCCGCGACGATTACGATAGGATCGCACAAAGGGCATTGGCAGAAAAGAAGGAAAGGACCATTGACAAATGGTTCCAAAGCAAATTGCCTACTTATTACGTGATGGTTGATAAGGATTTCCAACAGTGCGAATCTCTGCGCAAGCAATTCCCCAATTACGTGAGCAAATAATATTGCCAAGCGGGTTAAATTTTAAGGTTCTGTTTTTTCACCTTACATTCGCTGTTCTTATTTCGCTATATGAGTGATGCCATCAAACACGAATGCGGTCTTGCATTTATCAGGCTGCTCAAGCCTTTCTCCTACTACCAGCAACAACAGGGTACGGCACTTTATGGGCTGAACAAACTCTATCTGTTGATGGAGAAGCAACACAACAGAGGTCAGGACGGAGCGGGCATTGCTTCTGTGAAATTGAATGCAGAGCCTGGTTATCCTTTCATGCACCGCCTGCGCAGTGTTGCCCAACAGGCCATTGCTGATCTGTTTTCCCAGGTGGGCAAGGAAATCAATGAGCTTGAAAAATCGCAGCCCGATATCAGAAAGCATCCTGGTCTGATGAAAGGTCATCTCAACTTCATGGGAGAGCTTTTGCTTGGCCATCTTCGCTACGGCACTCAAGGCAAGAACAATGTGGAATTCTGTCATCCTTTTATCAAAAGGGATATTATTCCTGCAAGGAACCTGGCATTGGCAGGCAATTTCAACCTGGTCAATACAGAAGAGCTTTTCAACATGGTTGATGTCAACCCTGGTGATTTTCAGAAGCAAAGTGACCTGGCAGCCATGATGGAAGTGGTCCATCATTTTATTGTGAAGGATGATGCAGCCAATCCGGGCAACATGTCTATCCCTTCCATTTTGAAAAACGCATTTCAACATTTTGATGGCGGCTACAATGTTTGTGGACTGATTGGCAATGGCGATTCCTTTGTCATCCGCGATGCACATGGTATTCGTCCATCCTATTATTATGCCAATAACGAAGTCATCGTTGCTGCTTCTGAGCGTGCGGCCATCAGGACCAGTTTTCATGTTGGAGAAAATGAAGTCAAGGAATTGATGCCTGGTCAGGCATTGATTGTGAAGAGTGATGGAACCTGGACTGTTGAGCAGATCCTGGAGCCACAGGCCAGGCGGGCATGCAGTTTCGAAAGAATTTATTTTTCACGGGGCGGAGACGAAAAGATATACAGAGAAAGGATTGGTTTGGGCTATAGGCTCAGCAGCAATGTGCTGAAGGCCATCAACAATGACCTGAAACATACCATTTTTTCATTTATTCCCAATACTGCAGAGGTTGCCTTTTACGGACTCTTGAAAGGAATGGAGGATTTCCTCAACCAAATCAAGGTTCAAAGGATCATGGCCTGGGACAAGGACTTTGATGAAGAGAAGTTGACTGAAATGATCAACAGAAAAATCCGTGTTGAAAAAGTGGCCATCAAGGATGTGAAAATGCGCACCTTCATCACGGAAGATTCCAACCGTTCTGAAATGGTGCAACATGTTTATGATGTTACCTATGGAACGGTCCAACCCAATGTAGATACATTGGTGGTCATTGACGATTCCATCGTTCGCGGTACAACACTCAAGGAAAGCATTGTGAGGATGCTGTCAAGGTTGAAACCCGTCAAGATTATTGTTGTCTCCTCTGCTCCCCAGATCCGTTATCCGGATTGCTATGGGATTGATATGAGCAAGCTGGGAGATTTTATTGCCTTTAAGGCTGCCCTTTCCTTGTTGAAAGACAGGGGGCAGTTGGGTTTGTTGGATGAACTCTACAACAAATGCAAAGACCTTCGCGAGAAGGGGCAATTGCATACTGAAAATGTCGTCAAACAGGTGTACGGTTCTTTTACACCGCAAGAAATATCTGCCAAAATCGCTGAGCTCATCACAGCACCGGAAGTAGCAGTGCCTGTTGAGGTGATTTATCAAACCATTGAAGACCTGCACGATGCCTGTCCCGGCAATCTTGGCGACTGGTATTTTACCGGAAACTACCCAACCCCCGGTGGAAACCGCGTGGTGAACATGGCCTTCATCAACTTCATGGAAGGCAAGGATGTGAGGGGGTATTAGTGTTGAATTTTTATTGTTTTTTGCATAAAAATAATTTTTGAACTTGCCTTGTCAATTTTATTTCCAAAATTTGGATATTGTCTAAATCTGTCCTAATATGCACCTTGTTAATTAATTGTTATCTATTGTTTAGGGTATTTACAAAACAGTTACACAGAATTGATCACAAACTCGTTTATATAGCCTTTGTTTAACAAAGTCCATGTAAATATTAAATATGAATAATTTAAATAGAAATCAAATGAAGAAAACAGCAATCAGACTTTTGATGTTCCTGTTCTTTTCTGCAATCATGACCGTTTCGATGGGTCAGCAGAAAAAAACATTCACTGGAACCGTTCTTGATGAAGCCAGTGCGCCTGTCCAGGGTGTAACTGTGCAAGTCAAAGGGTCCCAGACATTTTCATTGACAGATGCTACAGGATCCTTCGTGATCAGTACAACTGTTGCCAATCCTACCCTTGTTTTTTCTGGTGTCGGGTTGAACAAAGTTGAACTTATGGCTTCTGCTTCAATGGTTGTTTCAATGAAAGCGAACAGCAATTTGTTGAATGAAGTAGTTGTCACAGGATTTGGTGACAAAAAATCTACACGCAAACTGTCTTATGCCATCCAGGAAGTAAAGGGTGGAGACGTTGCGAGAGCAGGCCAAGTCAACGTAATCAACTCTCTTCAAGGAAAAGTAGCCGGTGTGATGGTTAACCAGGGTGCTGGCGGACCTTCTTCAAGTTCAAGGATCAGGATCCGCGGTAATGCCTCTTTGAGCGGCAATACCATGCCCCTGGTTGTTATTGATGGTGTGCTGATTCAGCCTGGAACTTCTGGAGCTGACAGCTGGGGTGATGCCCGTGACTTCGGAAACCAAATGAAGAATTTGAATCCGGATGATTACGAAAGTGTTACTGTTTTGAAAGGTTCTGCAGCCAGTGCTTTGTATGGTTCTCAAGCATTGAATGGTGTTTTGTTGATCACCACCAAAAAAGGACGTGAGCGTCCAGGCATTGGTGTAAGTGTTGCCCAAACCAATACAATTGAGCAGGTGTGGAGAATACCAGCCATGCAAAATGAGTTTGGTGGTGGTACCAATCCTTATTTCGACAAAGCTCCTGATGGCTCTGATGCGATTCTGAATAATGGCTTCTCACCTTTCTACAGTTTTGGACCAAGATTGGATGGCCGCATGATAACTGACGCAGATGGTGTTAAGCGTCCATATGTAGCCAATGATCTCATGTCATTGTTCCGCAATGGTAGCATCAACAATACCAACGTTGCTGTTGAAGGTGGAACTGATAAGACCACATTCAGGTTCTCATATACCAATACAAACAATAAGTCTATTCAGCCAACAAATGACTTCACGCGCAATAACTTCAATTTGCGTGCTACCCAAAAAATTGGCAAATATGTATCCATGGATGCATCCATGGCATATGCCACTTCAAACAGTATCAATCCTTTGCTACAAGGAGGAAACTCTAATCCATTGTTCAGGTTTGCCTTCTCTAACTCAAGGAACTTGCCTTTGGATTATGTATTGAACAATTATCTCAGCCCCAATGGTGGATCCAATGTGGTAGCACCTTATTTGAGGGGTGCCAACATCGGCCCATTGTGGCAATTGTACCAGAACAGGGTGAATCAGAAAGAAGACCAGATTCTTGCCAACCTTGACCTTAATGCGAAAATCACTCCATGGTTGACTGCATTGGTGCGCAGCAATATCAATACACTGAATGTTGAGCGTGAAAACAGGAGCCCTGGTGATGGTGTTGGTTTTGGTATCGGACCCAACTCTGCTGGTGGATATTCTTTGTTCCAAAGCAATTCAAAGAACGCACGTATCCAGGCATTGTTGACGGCAAGCCGTAAAGCAGGAGAGAACATTGATTACAATGTAACAATCGGTGGTGAAACCCAGCGTGGTCTTGGTGGTCGCCAACAAACATCATCTACAAGTGGTGGATTGCGTATTCCAAGGATTTTCTCAATCGCTAATTCATTGAATGCGGCAACAACAAGTGCTGGTATATTTCCACAAAGCAGGCTTGATGCGATGTATGCTTATGGTGATGCAACCTGGAAAGACATGATCACTGTGAATGCAAGTCTTCGCAATGACTGGAACAGTACCTTGACATATCCTGACGGAAGTGGAGACTTCTCTTACATGTACCCTTCAGTTGGTGCATCATGGGTGTTCACTGAACTGCTTCAAAACTCAAACAAGTTGGCCTGGTTGAACTTTGGTAAGCTTCGTGGTAGCCTTGGTTACACAGGTGCTGGTACAGGTATTTTTGCCACCACAAGTGGAAACTACAGCTTGCTCGGTAATCCATTGTTGCCCAACGGAACGCCTTTGCCTCAGTATGGTTGGGGTGGATATGGTTTGGGTAACCTCAACCTAAAGCCAATGCGTGCCCGTGAGTTTGAATTTGGATTGGAAGCAAGGATGTTGGACAACAGGATTCGTGTTGATGTAGCCTACTACAAAAAGAATACCTTCAACCAGATCCTGAACCTCGGTGCTCCTGCAGAAAGCGGAACGCCTAGCCGTCAAATCAATGCTGGTAATATCCAGAACCAAGGTATCGAAGCGGTTGTTTCTGCTACCATCGTACGCAAGAAAGACTTTGAGTATACCACAACTGTTAACTTCACCCGCAACCGCAACAAAGTTGTTGAATTGTATCCTGGCGTTACGCAAGTTGAATTGGATCTGGCCTTTGGTGCAGACGTTCAATCGGTTGCCCGTGCAGGCAAAGACTACGGTACCATCATCACCAACTATGCATATGCAACCAATGAAAAAGGTCAGCGTGTGTTGAATGGCGATGGTTTGTTCATCCGCAGTGGTTCATATGGTCAAGGCTTCAAAGAAGTTGGAACCATGATGGAAAGCTTCCTTGCAAGCAACTTGCATGAGATTCGCTACAAGAACTTCACCTTCTTTGCTCAGTTTGATGCAAAAATTGGTGGCAAGATGGCTTCAGCTACACACCAATATGGTTCACAGTTTGGTAGCTTCCAGAGCACTTTGTACGGTCGTACCAAAGAAACTGGTGGTGTTGAGTGGACAGATGCAACTGGTGTGAAGCGTCAGGATGGCATTGTTCCAGACGGTGTATTCGGAAAAGGTGTTGTAATCAATGGCCAGAATGTGGAAGGAATGTCTTATGCTGAAGCAATGAAATTGGGTCTTAGGCAACCCCTTCCAGCCTGGAGGTATTACGATGGTATCGCAAGTTGGGGAACTGGTATTCGTGAGTACTCAATTTTCGAGAATTCATGGGTTGCAGTACGTGAGGTTTCCGTTGGATATGAGCTGCCAAAAGCAATGGCTAAAAAAGTTGCCATGCAGCGTTTACGCCTCAATTTGACCGGTCGTAACCTTTTCTACCTTTACAACACTACTCCAGATCACATCAACCCTGAGAGTGTATTCTCCAGCAGGGCGGGTGCATTTGCTGAGTATGGTGGTATGCCATGGGTAAGACAGTTTGCGGTCTCATTGAATGCAGGTTTCTAAACAACCGGAATTCATCTTAATTAATTACATGAAAAGTTTAATACAATGCAGATAAAAAATAAACTATTTTCAACAGCATTGGCACTGAGTGCACTGATTTTTGTTGGTTGTCAGAAACAAGATTTTGTTGCACTCAATACCAACCCAGATGTGCTTTACTCAGTCAAGCCAGAAGAACAATTCTTCAACGCAGGAAGACTCGCACACAGTTCTGATTTCGAGCAGTTCTATGACAACTACCGCAGGATCATGCATTGGATGCAAATGAGTACTGCACAAGGTGGTAACAATGCGACTACGTTCACAGAGTTTGGTAATTTCAATGCCCGTTATTCAATCTTTTTCCCTGGGATAGGCAGTGTTACTACTGATGTTGCCAAGCTTACCGAGAAAATGTCGGATGCAGACAAAGCTTCCCGCCAGATGCTTGTGGCCATGGCCGAGGTAATGAAGATTTATTACGCCTTCTATGTATCGGATATCAATGGTTCAATTGCTTATACTGAGGCATTTAGTTCAAGGTATGGCGGCACTTTCACGCCAAAGTGGGAAAGTCAGCAAGAACTTTTCAATGCTTGGGAAGCAAGGTTGAAAACCCTTTCTGCTACGCTGAAAGCGGGTGCAGCCAATCAAATCACCCTTGGGAATTTTGACCAGTACTATGCTGGAAACAATACCCGTTGGGCCAAGGCTGCCAATGCACTCCGTATGCGCATTGCAATGCGTATGCTGAAGAGGGACAATGCAAAAGCAACCACTATTTTAAGAGAGTGTGTGGCTGATGCT
>CALPWM020000092.1 GCA_943327275.2 Chitinophaga pinensis | reverse complement strand
GAAATATTTTTAAAATACCTATCTTAGGTAAGTTAAAAATTAGAAACATCATCTTTACTGCTTTAGTATACAAAACATCATCATGAAAAGGAGACAATTCGTCGGTTTTATTGGTAATACCAGCCTTTGTTTACTGGCAGGGAAGCTGCCTTTGTACGCAAATGATCAGAAGCAGCCTGCATCTGAGGAATTCCTCTTTGTGGAAGCGGAACAGTTTGCGAAGCATGGAGGTTGGGAGCTTGATCAACAATCGATGGAGCAGATGGGTTCTCCGTATTTGTTGGCCCATGGCTTGGGGATTCCTGTTCAAGATGCAACAACAACTGTTGAGTTTCCTTCAGCAGGAAATTACAGGGTATGGGTTCGCACCAAAGATTGGGTGGCCCCTTGGAATGCCCCTGGCGCACCAGGAAAGTTTCAGCTGAAAGTGAATGGGAAAGCGCTGGACGAAACATTTGGCACCAAGAGTGCGACATGGCATTGGCATGATGGTGGAATGGTAAAAGTGAGCAAGAAATCAACCCTTGCCTTGCACGATTTGACAGGATTTGAAGGACGTTGTGAGGCCATCCTTTTTTGCAAAGACGCCAATTTTGAACCAACCAATGATGTTGAAAAATTGACAATATTCCGCCGCAAATTGTTGGGCTTGCCAGAGAAGCCTGATGAAGGTGGTGAATTTGACCTGATTGTTTCAGGTGGTGGATTGGCAGGTACCTGTGCCGCGATCTCTGCTGCCCGCAACGGTATCAAGGTTGCACTTGTGCAAGACAGGCCAGTGCTGGGTGGAAATGGAAGTTCTGAGGTGCGTGTATGGCCAGAAGGGCATACCAACAAAACCTTGTTTCCTCATGTCGGAGACATTGTCAATGAAATTCTTCCTCCAATCATCAAAGGACCTGGAAAAGTATTCAATGGTGTTTCCGCCAATTACTACAATGATGCGCTCAAATTATCCATCGTCCGCTCAGAGCCCAATATCACCCTTTTGCTCAACCATCGTGTGATGAAAGTGGAAACAGAAGCGGATGTCATCAAGGCAATCGTCATCCAAAGCACACTTACTTCAAGGCAGACCAGGATAAGAGGAAAATTATTTTCTGACTGTACTGGCGATGGTGCTATTGGTTTCAAAGCGGGTGCAGACCATGAATACAAGGTTGAACAGTTGATGGGCAGCAGTAATCTTTTCAATGTTTTGGATGTTTCAAACAGCGAAGAGGTTTTGGCCTGCGAATGCAAAGACAAGAGTGCATTGGCCATGAAATGTGAGCAGGGAGATTTTGATCAGCCCTTTCCCCGTTGCCCATGGGCGCTTGATTTATCTGACAAGCCTTTCCCCGGAAGGAAAGGTCAGAAAACATTTGGCAAGGAAGGGCTTGATTCATTCGCCAACCAGTGGTATTGGGAAAGTGGTTTCAACAAGGATCAAGTGAATGAAATAGAACTCATCCGTGATCATAATTTCAGGGCGATGTATGGCGCATGGGATGCAATAAAAAATGTCGATAATTTGTACCCCAAACACAGGCTTGGTTGGTCAGCTTTTATTGCAGGAAAACGGGAGTCGCGCCGCTTGATGGGAGATGTTGTATTGGATGCAGAGGATTTCAAAAAACAAAGAAAATTTGAAGACGGGGCATTCCCATGCTCATGGCATGTTGACTTGCATACACCTAAAAAAGAGTTCAAGGCAGGGTTTGAGGACATGGAGTTCATCTCTGATTATACACGTGGAGCAGAGTATCAATATGGCGGTGAATACTGGGCTCCATAC
Source organism: Chitinophaga pinensis (assembly GCA_943327275.2). Lineage (GTDB taxonomy): Bacteria > Bacteroidota > Bacteroidia > Chitinophagales > Chitinophagaceae > Pollutibacter. The sequence continues at coordinate 6,544 of CALPWM020000092.1, read as the reverse complement.
CGTGCATTGTACAGCCGAAACATCAAAAATCTTTTCATGGCGGGCAGGTGCATCAGTGTAACAAAATCAGGCCTTGGCCCAGTAAGGGTAATGAAAACCTGTGGTATGATGGGAGAGGTTGTAGGCAAGGCTGCTTCGATCTGCATCAAAAAACAAATTACGCCGCGGGAGGTTTATTCAAAAGAGCTTCCAGAATTAAAAAGGCTTTTGGGAAGACCAGGTTTTTCAAGGGCTTAAATAGGAGTAATATGTTTCGTTCTACCGCGATTTCCCTGTTGTTGGTTTGCATCAACATGGGCAGTGATGTTTTTTCTCAGGAATTATATCCGGTTAAACTGTCTGCCAATCAATGGCACAACAAAGAGCAGGAGTTGAGGTATAAGCCGGATGGCAGTGACTTTGTCATAGTCAATGGAAAACGACTTTTCACGAGGGCGATTTATGGCACCAATACTGCCTTTCGGCTGGAAGCGGGTGACAGGCCTGAATTTGCCTTATACATGCCGGGCATGGGTGGCAACTTCAAGTTTGGCATTGGCAACCAGCAACAAAGCAAATGGCTTACCCAGGCCAATACAATTACCGCGCGTTATCGCCCCGGAGCAATGCTGTATACTGTTGAGGATTCATTGTTGGGGAACGGAAAATTATTTGTAGAGATTCTTGCATTGGCAGATGGAGAAGGTTTTGTTGTTCAGACAAGACTTGAAAACACTGCAATGCCCATTGAGTTGTTTTGGGCTTTTGGAGGCGCCACTGGGAAAAAATTTTCACGTGATGGAGATATGGGCCCCGATCCAGAGTCTTCATTCTACCTTAAGCCGGAGAATTGCAAGGACAACAGGTTTCAGCTTTCAGAAAAAGGTCGCTTTCAATTGGCTTATGGTACTGGTTTGCAGGCAGGGCCTGATGGACGGTATTTTGTTGAGGACCTGAATCAGCCTGCAAAGCCGGCAAAAGAACTTGAATTGACAGGTGTTTTCTCTGCTGATGCAACCCTCAAATTGGGTGATGCAAATCAACTGGCTTCTCCATCATTGCTTTTTCAATCTGCTGCTGCAATGGCGCCGGTTGTTGTTGGCAAAATGACCATCAATAAAGGTAGTGAGCACTATTTTTCAATCTACAATCCCCGTTCCCAAAAATCATTCACCTACAGTGATTTGGCTACTGTTTTTCAGCAAGCAGAAAAAGCAAGGCAAGCCATTGCCAACAGGATCACGGTGAAAACACCTGACCCATATATCAATACCATTGGAGGAGCCCTCAGCATTGCATCCAATGCTATTTGGGAAGCTCCATCTTACATGCATGGTGCAGTAGGCTGGCGCATGCGGCTCAATGGCTGGAGGGGCCCGTATACAGCAGATCCATTGGGTTGGCACGATCGGGCAAAAATTCATTTTAATGCCTATGCATTGTCGCAGTTCACCAGCCCGGCTATTGGCCCGATTGTACCCGATTCTGCCATGCATTTTGCGCGCAGTTGGGAGAAAAATGATGTAGGTATGTTCAGCAGTGGGTACATCAGCAGATTGCCCAATGCTGAGGCCATGAAGCCTCATCATTATGACATGAACCTGATTTATATTGATGGTTTGTTCAGGCATTTTGATTGGACAGGAGATACGGCATTCATCAGAAAAACCTGGCCTGTCATCAAAAGGCATCTGGATTGGGAAACCAGAAACTTTGATGCGGATAAAAATTATTTGTACGATGCTTATGCGGCCATCTGGGCCAGTGATGCATTGCAATACAGTGGTGGCGATGTTGCCCACACATCTGCCTACAATTATTTCCATTTTAAAAAAGCAGCAACCCTTGCAGCTTTGATGAATGAAGATCCTGCTCCTTATTTATTGCAGGCAAAAAAAATTAAGGAAGCAATGAACAGGGTGCTGTGGTTGCGAAAAAAAGGAACCTTCGCAGAGTTCAGGGATTTGCTGGGCAATAAACGCTTGCATGATGCTGCGGCACTATGGACCATCTACCATACAGTAGATTCAGAGGTGCCTGATAAATTTCAGGCCTACCAGATGATGCGCTATGTTGATCATCAGCTGCCGCATATTCCATTGAGACCCAAAGGCATGGATGATGGCGGCTATTATACCATATCCACCACCAACTGGATGCCATATGTTTGGTCACTGAACAATGTTGTGTTGGCTGAATCCATTCATACAGCATTGGCCAACTGGCAGGCCAACAGACCAGATGAGGCTTTCAAGCTATTCAAAAGCGAGGTGCTTCAGTCCATGTACATGGGGGGAAGTCCTGGAAATTTTGTGTTGATTTCTGCTGCTGACGCCGCCAGGGGAGAATCCTATCGGGATTTTGCAGATCCAGTTGGAATATTTTCAAGAACATTGGTGGAAGGACTTTTTGGTATCGTACCTGATGCGTTGGGAAAGAAGTTATTGGTCAGGCCAGGTTTGCCTGCTGCCTGGGATTATGCTTCTTTTTCAACACCAGATATTTCTTTTGATTTTAAAAGAAATGGCAGAACTGATGCGTACCACTTGAATACCAGGTTTTCAGGTCCAATGAACCTGACCTTTCAGGCCATCGCCCGTGGGCAGGTCGAAACACTGCTGGTGAACGGAAAGAAAACCCAATGGAAAAATATTGCTGATGCAGTCGGTGCTCCTGTGATTGAAATCACTGTTCCTTCTGCTGAACAATATACAATCAGCATTGTATGGAAAGGTCTTCAGCCTGTTCTGCCTTCATCAGAAGTCACGTATACCCAAGGGCAAGTATTGAATAAAAATTTTTCAACCGCATCACTGCTGAAAGTACTCGATCCTCAATCTGCGTTGAAGGGTATAGTTACAACACCAAATGGATTTCGTGCCACTGTCAATGCTGATTACGGAAACCACACTGTCTTTGCTCAATTGAAACAAGGTGAGTTGATTTGGTGGATGCCCATTTGTTTCTCAGTTGTTCAACCTGTTGAATTGGTTATGGAAAACGGCAAGGAAGAAAATAGCAATACAATTCGTATTCAAAACAATACTACTGTCAAGACCCTTGCTAAGGTTAATGTGAATGGATATTCAATCCCCATTCAAAATACACCCGGGAAAATATCTGAACCCCTGACGATACCTCTGGAAGCCATGATTCCCGGAACCAACAAGCTCACGATTGCATATGCCGATGGCAAAAAAATCAATAGCCAACTGATCAACTGGAAAGGAGAGAAACAGGTGACGCTTGAAACGATTGATCTTGGTGCTTTCTTTAACGACAAGGTTACGCAAATTTTTAAAAACAAGTACCTCTCTCCAAGGCCTGCTGTCACTACATTGCAGTTGCCATGGCAGGGCATTGGAGACTGGCCCCATCCTCACGAGTCCTTCGAAGTCAATGACAGCGGCCTTCGAAAATTGGCGGGCGATAAAAACGAAATTTTGTTGCCCAAAGGCATTCGCTTCAACACACCTGGCGAAAAAAATAAAAACAACATCCTCTTTACTTCCCAGTGGGACAACTATCCTAAAAGTCTAACCATACCCTTGTCCGGCAAGGCTTCCCATGTTTATTTTTTGATGGCAGGATCCACCAATCCTATGCAGAGTCAATTGACCAACGGAGAGATTGTTGCCGAATACACTGATGGAACTGCAGATACCTTAGCGCTGCGCAATCCAGAAAACTGGTGGCCGATTGACCAGGATTATTATACCGATGGATTTGCATTTGCACTGCAACAGCCAAGGCCCATGCGTGTTCACTTGAAAACAGGAAAACTTGTTTCAGGCGAAGAGTCAAAGGCTAAGTACAATGGCAAGAAAATTGATGGTGGTGCCGCTACAGTGTTGGATATGTTGATTGATCCTTCCAAGACATTAAAGAGCATCACATTGAAAACCATCGCCAATGATGTAGTCATTGGGCTGATGGGTATAAGTTTGCTGAGAGAGTAATGTTGTTTTGTAAAAAATCAACGTCGGCATTTGTGTCAAATTTTTCTGAATTGTGATTGAACTGTTAAAGTGGATTAACACCATTCGTTTCATTAAACCCAAGCTAAATAGATAGGTCATAGGAGAAACCCTGCTTTATGAACAAATCATTTTTATGTTTTACAATTCTAACATCCATTTTCTTTTTTGCTGCTTGTAAGAAGGAGGATGTTGTTGTACCCACTTCTCCAACGGGGAACACTCCCGTATCAACTGTTGATGCGTATGCAGCTATCAAGGCATTTTTTGGTACTGAAATTGATCCTTTGAATTTAGCCAATTATGCCAACCAGGGGAAGCCAGCGTATATCACCAGGGATAACACCGGTTCCAACTCCATCACCAATGTAAAAGCCACCGTTGGGAGGGTACTTTTTTACGACAAGAATTTGAGCATAAACAATACTGTTTCTTGCGGAAGTTGTCATAAACAAGCCTTTGCTTTTTCTGACACAGCATTGGTGAGCAGTGGTGTTTTGGGTGGCCTTACTGATCGTCATTCCATGCGGTTGATCAATGCCAGGTATGCAGAAGAGTCCAGGTTTTTTTGGGATGAACGTGCCATTAACCTTGAGGCACAGACAACACAGCCGATAGCCAATCATGTGGAAATGGGATATAGCGGGCAGTCAGGCAGGGACAACATCAATACCCTGCTGGCAAAATTGCAAAAAATTGGCTACTACAATGAACTTTTCAAATTTGCTTATGGTGATGTAACCATTACCGAAGCGAAGATGCAAGAATGCCTTGCACAGTTTGTGAGGAGTATTCAATCTTTTGACAGCAAATATGATGCTGGACGTGCATTAGCCAACAACGAAAATCAGAATTTCAGCAATTTTACTGCCATTGAAAATGAAGGGAAAAGATTGTTCATGACACCTCCTGTTTTTGATGCGAACAGCAGCAGGATTGCCGGAGGATTAGGCTGTAACGGTTGCCATAGGGCACCTGAGTTTGACATTGATCCCAGGTCAAGAAACAATGGCGTCATTGCGCTGGCTTCAGGAAATGGCCAAGATATCACCGTTACCCGTGCTCCTTCTTTGAGGGATCTGATGAACGCAGAGGGTATTTTAAACGGTCACATGATGCATTCTGGAGGTGTTCGTGATCTTGCCACTGCCATTTCACATTATGGGGGATTCATCAACGACAATGCCAACCTGGATCCAAGGCTAAAGCCTAACGGACGCAATGTTCAACGATTGAACCTGCAGCAATCAGAAATCACTTCAGTGGTTGCTTTTATCAAGACATTATCAGGAAAGAATGTTTATACAGACAAGCGATGGTCATCACCATTTAAATAGCCATATTTAAGTCCTTTCATCGATTTTTCTTACATTCATCAAAATAATTACAATGAAAATATTGTCTTCTTTTATTCTTTTGATGATGACGTCCCTTGGGTCCTTTGCCCAGGAGAAAGTCGACCTCAACATGATGGCCAAGATCCGTGAACAGGGATTGGTAAAATCACAGGTCATGGACATCGTGCTTCATTTGACAGACCTCAATGGCAACCGCCTGGCCAATTCGCCAGGATATACCAAGGCTGCCAACTATGCAAAAAATAAGCTTACCGAGTGGGGTGTTCAGAATGCAACCCTTGATCCATGGGGTGAGTTTGGCAAAGGCTGGGAACTGGAGAAAATGTATTTCGCCATGACAGCACCATATTACAAACCCATGATGGTCTACCCCAAAACATGGACCAAAGGCACCAAGGGATTGAAATCCGCAGACATTTTATTGGTGGATCTCAAGGATTCTGTTGCTGTGATGGCTTACAAGGGTAAACTGAAAGGAAAGATTATTTTACCTGATATGTCTTATGACTATGTGCAAAGCTTCAAAGCTGATGCACAGCGCTATACTGATGAACAGCTGGCCAAAATGGCTGAAGCAAAAGCGGCTCCTGGCCAACAACAACGTCAACCCCGGGATACTGCTGCCATGCGCCGCATGCGCGAACAAATGCAGAGAGGCGCTTTTGGTCCGATGCGCTTCCTGACCATGTTGAAGAACATGGCGATGGAAGAGGGTGCAGTGGCCATGGTGAGTACTTCCCTGAGGAACCATGATGGTACTGTATTTGCCCAGGGTGGCGGAACATACAAAGGCGGAGATCCTGAAAACTTTTTGGACATGGCCATGGGTGTTGAAGATTACAATACCCTGTTGAGGATTGCAAAATCAGGCACCGCTGTTAAAGTGGACACTGAAGTAAAAACAAAATTCTACACTGATGATCTTCAGGGCTACAATGTTATTGCTGAAATCCCTGGCACTGATCCTGCTTTGAAGGATGAAGTGGTCATGATTGGTGCTCACCTCGACTCTTGGCAGGCTGGCACAGGCGCTACAGACAATGCTTCTGGATCTGCCGTAATGATGGAAGTGATGCGGATCATGAAGACCCTGAATGTTCAGCCCCGCAGGACCATCCGCATCGGTCTATGGAGTGCTGAAGAGCAGGGCTTATTGGGATCCCGCGGATATGTGGCCAAGACCTTTGGTGGCAATAGTACGATTGCCAAAACCCCTGCCCACGATAAGTT
>CALPWM020000091.1 GCA_943327275.2 Chitinophaga pinensis | reverse complement strand
TAGGCAATTTCTTCATATTGGGTGCCCTGAGGGATAGAGTAGTAGGGCATGATGGCAGAGGTGCCGGCTTTGATGGCTGCTTTAAATGGAATCAAATTGTTCTGAAACATTTTGCCTGGAAAATGTTCATACTTGCCCCAGGAAAAATGCGGATCCTGTCCACCAACACCTGCTCCACCACCGGGGAAATGCTTGGTGGTCAGTGCAACGGAACTTGGTGAAAGCTTTGTTCCCTGGAAGCCAGTGACAATCTCATGCATCATCTTGCCAACCCATTCCGCATTCTCGCCAAATGTTCCTTCAACCCTTTGCCACCTTGGTTCAGTGGCCAAATCAGCCATGTACATGTATCCCTTTCTCAGCCCGACTGCTGCCCACTCCTGTCTGGCAATGTCTGCAAATTCATGGATCAGCTTCAGGTCTCTTGTGGCAGAAAGTCCTAGTTCACCGGGCCAGGTTGAAAAAGTAGTGGTGCCCACGCTCAGCCCTATCGATGCATCTTTGGTGATATGGTTTCTCGGATTGGAGGCGATGATGGCTGGAATGCCCATCCCGTCTGCTTCACAGAGGGCCTGCAGTTTGTTGGCCCATGCTGCAGTGATGGCTGTACTTGCATTGGCCCGCAGAATGAAATGACGAAGATGAAACTGTGTAACCCCTTTGGTAGTGCCTGCGGCCATCATCATGGGTAAAGGCAATGGTTTTCTGGTAAACATGTTCATGCTCTGCACCTGGTCTTCTTCATTAAAATCGCTGCTGATGGAATCTGTTGATCTTTGCGCATCAAAAGACCGATCGTTTTTGAGTCTTGTGGTGCTGATGAGCATGAAGCCGACTTTCTGTTCTACAGACATTTGAGACAGGAGGTTCTTCGCCCTTGCATCATTGGAAAGCCTCCAATCCTCGTATGGGTCAAGCTTTCCGTTCCTGTTCAGGTCCTTGAATTGCAGCTTGCCTACATTGATCAGTTTGGCAGACCGGTATCCAAGCAAGGGTTGTTTTTTATCTGGGGATGTTTGTGCTACCGATTCTTGCATTGCAAAAGCAATCAACATGGTCATTAGAAAGCATGCTTTGTTCATGGTGTAGTGTTTATCATTTAAATATAATTTAAATCCTGTTGTGCTACACAATTAAACCAGAAAACTCCCCTACTGGCCTAGGTTGGTAAATACCTAGCCAGCCTCGGTGGTGGTTCTGTCAAAAACTCCCCTCCTGGACAGGAGGGGTGCCGAGACCGATGAACGAAGTGAATCGGACGAGGCGGGGTGGTGGAATTCACCCTTCTTTTAAATTGCCTTCTGATTATTCCGCCTTCTTTTTTTATTGGAAATCTGCTACCACCACCCCGGCACTCATTCGTCTGCACCTTCGGTGCCGCCGCATTCGTGCCACCCCTCCTGGCCAGGAGGGGAGTTTTTTGTCTAGTGCCTCGTTTTGCAAAAATTGTTTGGACTTAATTTTTTAAATTCTAATTAGTTAACCCTGACTTTATAGCACAATACGTTAAATAATATAATTTAAATCCTCTTTTGCCTTTGGTCAAACTTCTAAAACGATTTCGCATAAATTGGTTAACTTTTGAAAGGATTGCGATCTAATTTTGTTCACCGTCATCAAAGCCAAATGAAAAAAATCATTGTTACAACTGTATTTCTTTTCCAAACTGTTTTGTTGTTTGCCCAAGCCCAGATCCAGACAAAGGTTTACAAATGGGGCACTGGAAAAACAGCCATGTTTGATGGCGCTGGCGCCATTTTCTCCAAACAGGTGCTGAAAGGCCATGCCATTGCTGGTGGGAAAAAATTAAAGTTCAACACTGGTGTTGGTGGAGATGAACTTTTTTTCATCATCAAGTATGGTCCTGTACATGTAGAATTGAATGGCGTATCACATCACCTTGACAAAGGCTCTGTTGTTTTTCTGCTTCCAGGAGATGATGTTGTATTTCAGAACAAACGAAAGGATGATGTTGAAATTTATGAAATGCAGATGGCGTCTGCACAGCCAGACCTTGCAAGGGGGAAAGCTGCAGGACCCTCTTTTGTGATGGATTGGTTTGACATGAATTTCAAGCCGCACGACAGGGGTGGCGTAAGGCAGTTGTTTGACAGAAAAATCGTGATGTCTCCCCGGTTTGACATCCACATCACAACATTGAATCCGGGGCTGAGCAGTCATCTGCCACATACCCACAAAACAGAAGAGATCATCCTGATGATTGATGGAGAAGGGGAGATGGTGCTGGGAACTTCAAAGCAAAAGATTATTACTGGTGATGCCGCCTGGGTAGAATCCAACATCCCACACAACATCACCAATATTGCAAAACGACCTGCTGTATATTTTGCCATCCAGTGGAACTAAACGATCAACATGAAATATATTTTTTCATTGCTGTTTTTATGCTGCATCAGTTCAATGTCTGCACAAGACAAGAAAAAAACTTGGGTCTTCATCCTGGCGGGGCAATCCAATATGGCAGGCCGTGGTGCCGTTGAAGCAGAAGACACCATCAGTCATCCAAGAATAAAAACCATTGACAAGAATGGCAAGATCATCCTGGCAAAGGAACCCCTGCATTTTTACGAACCAACAATGGCCGGATTGGATTGTGGTCTTTCATTTGCAAAGGCCCTGATCAAGGATTGTCCGGATGATGTTAGCATCCTCCTCATCCCTGCTGCGGTTGGTGGAAGCAAGATCCGCCAGTGGTTGGATGATTCGGTTCATCGTGGTGTGAAGTTGTTGAGCAACTTCAAAGAGAAAACAGCCCTTGCCAAACAATATGGTACCATCAAGGGAATCCTCTGGCACCAGGGTGAAGGCGATGCCAATGAAAAAGGCATACCGGTATACAAGGAAAACATGCAAAAGCTGTTTGGTGTTTTCAGGGCAGAAGCTGGCAAAAAGAAATTGCCCATCCTGCTGGGTGAATTGGGTGCCTTCAATATCAATGCAGCCAAGCAATTCAAGCAAATCAATCAGATCATTGGGGAATATGCATCAACCGATAAAAACACCGCAGTCATTGCTACCAGTGATTTAAATCACAAGGGCGATAACCTTCATTTCAATGCAGCAGGGCAACGTGAGATGGGAAAAAGGTATGCCGCCGCCATGTTGACATTCATATTGCATTGATGGCATCGATTCAGACTTGAGTGAATTTAATCTCAATCCTACTGAACATTTTTGTTGATCTGCTCAACAAAAGTGCTTTCAAAAATCTTGTCTGCATTGCTGGTTTCGAAACCATCGCGAAAATGCTTCCTTTGCCTTTGGTCTTTGGCAATGGTTTCAAATGCAGGCAATACCCTTCGCTCCGCAAATTCAACATAACTGCCTGCAATGGCATGGCTTTCATTGTTGTCGAATGCAGCTTCAATGATTTGTGCAACAGTTGAACTCTGCAGCAGCAGGCCATCTCCGCTCACCTTTGTTTTTCCTCCGGCATCGTTGAGTTGAATGCCGATGGATTCAAGGAAATGATTGAATTGTTCCAGGGTATTATAGCCATCTTTCAATTGGTGAACACTGATGGTATAATGGTTCAAATAATAGCGGTTATAAATGACCCATGAAGCATATTCTGATTCTTGTAAAAGCCTCAGGTAGTCGCTCAGTTTTGGCAGCCTCCACAGAGGCGTATGCAAAAATGCGGACACTGCATGGGGGTCGTTGAGGTCCAAAGCATCGAGCGGATCAGCCTTGATTTCTTTGGTATAGGAAAGGATGATGGTCTGTGCTTCTTCCGAAAGTTCTTCCACTTTCAATTCACTGATAAAGATCCTGGGAAACTCTGGTGATGGGGGCGCAAACCAATACGCATCAAGCTTCTTGCCTTCGAACCTGAAATAATCTTTCTTCTCATAACCATAATGGCAGAAGATTTTTTCAAGTGATTGTATGCCCAACAGTGGAATGCCAATTGTTCTGAAGGCAATGTGATCATTTTCAATGTCGGAACGGTTTTGGATGATGCCTGCTGACAACATCCCTGCAATGATTTTTTCGACATCGGGTACCCGTTCGCTGTATTGTTTCATCAGGCCTTCCATGATGATGGCCAATCCTTCAAACTTGTTTTTCATCTTATCACTATTGCTGTAAAGTTAATGAAAAGCAGGCTGCGGTTTCATCCTGAACAAAATGAAAAAGGCAGACAGCAGGGTAAGGATTCCAAACAGTATAAAAATAATGACCAATAAGCAGGAAGCCGGTGTCGCATCATCTAACTTTGTATTTGCTTGATCTAAAGCCTACATCTAAACAGACATCATTTGTCAATACCTAAAATATTGGCCTTGATGTTCAACACAACAACATGCACAGACAGCACATACTGGACAATCCCGTTTGGGAGGCCCTTACAACGGAAGACAAACGGTTCAATATTGGGACGCCTGCGCTGGCATATTTTCCTGAAGATATTTCACCTTTTGTGGGCATGGAACGTTGGAATGAAGATGATCTTGTCAGCATGGACAGCTTGTTGCCAGCAGAGAGGAGTTTCTCCATCATGATTGCCAGGGATGTCATGATACCTCCAAGCTTTGAAATTCTATTTACAACGCCTTTGTACCAGATGATCTGTACAAGCCTGCAGCCTATTGCTCAGGCAGGTGCAACCATAAAGCAATTGGGTGAAGCGGATGTGCCAGCCATGTTGGTTTTGACAGCATTGACAAAGCCCGGTCCCTTTTTGCAGCGCACCATTGAATTTGGGAATTATATCGGGATATACGAGAATGGCGAACTGCTTGCAATGGCGGGGGAGCGATTGCACCTCAGGGGTTACACAGAAGTTAGTGCTGTTTGCACTCACCCTGATCACCTGGGGAAAGGATATGCGGCACAACTCATGACCTATGCCTGCGAACGCATCATTAAACAAGGAAATATTCCCTTTCTGCATGTGAAAACAGACAACCTTCGAGCCATCAGCAAGTATGAGCAGCTTGGTTTTACGAAGCGGGCTGATTTCTATTTTGCTGTTGTAAGAAAAAGGGCCGTCTCAGGGCCCTAAAATCCCTGATTCGGATAAATTAGCGTAATTTTGTAATTCAATTTTTTACCATGGGCTTTCACATCAATCCTAAAATAGCTGCAAAAAGCAAAACGGCTACCACCAAGAGCAATACGCAGGGCGGATCCTCAAAGTTCATCACCAAGCCAACCAGCACCAAATCTGCGGGTGCGGCCAAAAAGCCGGTGAAAACTGGTGGTTCGAGGGGAAGCTGATCTGGTTGCATCAGTGCCCTAATAGCTTCATTCCCAATTCTCCTAGGAATGTAAATATCGCACAGCGGGCAATGACCCCTATACAACAATAGAACACAAGTTTATTGATGGGAACATTGAATCCCACTCCTACGCCAATGCTTATCGGACCGCCAACGGTCATGGTGCCTATCACCCCCAAGCCAACCAGTCCATACTTTTCCCAAACCCTCAAAATAAAACCGCTTTTGGGTTTTTCCTCTTTTGGGGTCTTTCTATATTTCGCAAAAAAGCGTTGGATCAGGGAACCCAGGTAAGCAGCCACAAAAACCCCGATCAGTCCGCCTGTTGTGCTTGAAAGAAAAATAACCAACGGCGAAAGCTGAAAGGCAAACCCCGCTGGAATGGCAGCGTAGACTTCGAAGGTAGCCAACCCTATAATTGTCAATATTTTAAAGATCATGCTTGGTTTTTCTTGTTCGGCGAAGCTAACCTGAAAAAAGCTATGATAAGGTTAAATAACCCCCACTGCAGCAAACAGGAATTTATTGGTAAATTTGCAGTTCATGATGGATGCAATGAAGGATAAGCTGAAAAGGCTGGCAGGGCAGCTGCAGGGAGATCTTTTTCTCGATGATACCATGCGCACTTTGTATGCTACTGACGCATCTGCTTACAGGGAAATGCCCCTGGCGGTTGCGATTCCCCAACACCAGGACGATATCAGCCAACTCATTGCATTTGCCAACGAAACAAAAACTTCACTGATTCCCAGGACAGCAGGTACTTCCCTTGCCGGACAGGTGGTGGGCAATGGCATCATCGTGGATGTGTCAAAGCATTTCAATCAAATCCTTGAATTGAACAAGGAGGAAGGTTGGGTCCGCGTGCAGCCCGGTGTGATCAGGGATGAATTGAATTTGTTTCTCAAGCCCTATGGATTGTTTTTTGGTCCGGAAACATCCACGGCCAACCGTGCGATGATTGGCGGGATGGTGGGCAACAATTCCTGTGGCTCCAATTCCGTGGTGTACCGCAGTACCAGAGAGCATTTGCTGGAAGTGAAGGCTTTTTTGAGTGATGGTACTGAGGCTGTATTTTCAACCCTTTCCACGGATGCATTTCACGACAAATGTGAACTCAATACCCTCGAGGGAAATATTTACAAATCGATACGATCCATCCTGGGCAATTATGACAACCAGGTAGAGATCAGGAAAGAATTTCCAAAGAAATCTGTAGAGCGAAGGAATACCGGGTATGCCATTGACTTGTTGGTGGAAACAGAACCCTTCACTGCAGGTGGCCCGGCATTCAATTTTTGTTCACTGATTGCGGGGTCTGAAGGAACACTGGCTTTCATCACAGAGATCAAGCTCAATGTAGTACCTGCACCTCCAAAAGAAACAGGCCTGCTCTGTGTGCATTTCAACAGCATTGATGAGTCTTTGCATGCCAACCTGATCGGTCTCAAATACAATCCCAGTGCGAGTGAACTGATTGATCATTATATCCTCGAATGCACAAAGGGAAATATTGAGCAGAGCAAAAACAGGTTCTTTGTACAGGGAGATCCGGGTGCCATCCTTGTGATTGAATTCACCAGGGAAACAAGGGAGGAAATCCTGGCCATCACCCAACAGGTTGAAACAGACATGCGGGCTGCAGGGCTGGGATATCATTTCCCAGTACTCTTTGGCGCCGACACCAAGAAGATATGGACCTTGCGTAAAGCGGGCCTGGGCTTGCTGAGCAACCTTCCTGGTGATGAGAAAGCGGTTCCTGTGATTGAAGATACTGCTGTCGATGTGGAAGACCTGCCGGAGTATATCCGTGAGTTCAATGCAATCCTTGAAAAACATGGCCTGTATGCAGTCCACTATGCGCATGCAGGATCTGGCGAGCTTCACCTTCGTCCGATCATCAACCTGAAAACGGTTGAAGGAAACCAACTGTTCAGGACCATAGCGGAAGAGGTGGCCACCCTGGTAAAAAAATACAATGGCTCATTGAGTGGGGAACATGGTGATGGAAGATTGCGCGGTGAGTTCATCAAGCAGATGGTGGGCGAGAAAAACTATGGATTGTTGAAGCAGGTAAAAAATGCCTGGGATCCGCACCATATTTTCAATCCCAACAAGATAGTAGATACGCCGCCCATGAACAGCATGTTGCGGTACGAACCAGGTCAGTTTACGCCGGAGTTCAAAACCATCTTCCGTTTTCACCAGCAAGACATCCTTCAGCATGCGGAGCAATGCAATGGTTCTGGTGATTGCAGAAAAACACATTTGTCCGGAGGAACCATGTGCCCATCTTATATGGCTACGCGCGATGAGAAAGATACAACCCGTGCCCGTGCTAATATCCTGCGGGAATTCCTGACGCATTCTGACAAGCAGAACAGGTATGACCACAAGGAAATCTATGATGTGATGAGCCTCTGTTTGAGCTGTAAGGCCTGCAAGAGTGAATGCCCTTCTAATGTTGACATGGCAAAACTGAAGGCTGAATTCCTGCAGCATTACTACGATGCCAATGGAGTTCCGTTCCGCTCCATGTTGATTGCCAACTTCACTGCTGCAGCAAAACTGGGATCTATCGCTCCTTCACTGTATAATTTTTTAATGGACAATCCTTTGACCGGCGCTGTCATCAAAAAACTATCTGGCTTTGCCCTGAAAAGATCGATGCCACACCTGTCCAAACAAACGCTGCGCAGCTGGTTCAACAAACACCAGCATGTGCAAGCGCTTGCGAACCATCCCCAAAAAGTATACCTGTTTTGCGACGAGTTCACCAATTACAATGATGCGCATATTGGCATCAAGGCGGTTCAGTTGTTGAATGCCCTGGGATATGAAGTCTTGATGCCAGAGCATGGAGAAAGTGGAAGAACCTGGCTCTCCAAAGGTTTGGTGCGAAAGGCAAAGATCATTGCCAACAAGAATATTGCCTTGTTCAGCCCCTTGATAACAGAGGCCATACCATTGATTGGCATCGAGCCTTCAGCAATATTGACTTTCCGAGACGAGTATCCAGACCTGGCCTCGGACGAAAACCTTGATGCGGCAAAGGCCCTGGCCAAGAATACATTTTTCATTGATGAATTCCTTGTCC
>CALPWM020000090.1 GCA_943327275.2 Chitinophaga pinensis | reverse complement strand
ATTTGGTATTTCAACTCCCATTGACCTTCCTGCTGGCAGAAAAGCACTCGAACAGCTGGCTGATCAACTCCTGGACACCAAAAATCCAGCCTTGCACAACCAGGCCATCATGGACTTGGGCGCAACGGTATGTAAACCCCGACAACCTGTTTGTGGTGCATGCCCTTTTCAGCAAAAATGCATAGCCTTGAGAGATGGAATCATTGAGCAACTGCCAGTGAAGTCAAAAAAAATCAAGCAACGGGAAAGGTTTTTTTATTACCTGATCCTTGAATCCAAAGGCAAACAACTGATAAGACAACGCAAGGAAAAGGACATCTGGCAGGATTTGTATGAATTCATCTTGAAGGAAACTGATGAGCCAGTTGAGGAAAAGGAATTGCGGTCTTTGTCTTTTTGGAACCTGGGTGTACAAAAAGAAAAAATAGCGCTGGTTTCTGTTTCAGCAGAAATGGTTCATCAGTTGACCCATCAAAAGATCCGGTGCCGGATAGCCTACCTGCGCAGTTCAGCAATGGTGAAAGCAGAAGGTTACCAATGGGTAGATATTTCAACCATGCGCCAACTGGCTTTTCCCAGGCTCATCACCCGGTATCAAACAACCATCAGCTGATCAATGGCATCTTGTTCAATTTTTGTAATTTTGAACAATGATCGTTCTTCCTATCCTGCTCCTGGCTTCAATCCTGATGTTGTTCATGAACTCAGGAGCGGAAATAGCTTTTTTTTCATTGGGTTACCGGGAGTTGAAAAACTTGCGTACCCGTCAGTATCCCGCATCTACAAGAATTCTCCAATTGCTGCAGGAACCGCGTTTGCTGATGTCGTCTATGCTCGTAGGAAACATGGTTTTTAGGATGCTGATCATCCTGCTCTGCAATTATCTTGTCAAGGACGACATGTTGCCTGAAACCACTGGCTTTCTTTTGTTCTTTATCCGTATGTTGATTGCCATTGTCATCATTGTACTTTTTGGAGAGCTGCTCCCAAAAGTATGGGCATCCAACAACCATATTCGTTTTGCATACTATTCATCTTTTTTTGTTTGGATGAATGCCATCATGTTTCGTCGTTTGGGTCAATGGACTGCTGGAATTACCGACAATCTTGAAAAAGCCTTGGGTCGGAACAATGACATGCGCACCAGACTGGAGCAGATTGACCAGGCCATGGGACTGGGGGAAGCGCACGGAAGTTCAGAGGAGGAAAAAAACATTCTCAAGGGCATTGCTCAGTTTGGAAACATCACCGTAAGAAGAGCGATGCGCAGCAGGTTGGATGTACAGGGTGTTGAGGGGAGCATTTCTTTTTCAGAACTCAAAAGAAAAGTAGCTGATCAACAGTACTCAAGGTTTCCTGTATTCAACGAGAACCTTGATAATATTGCAGGAATGATTCACGCCAAGGACCTGATCCCACACCTGGACAAGGCGGATGATTTTGACTGGAAATCCCTGGTCCGTCCAGCATTTTTTATCCATGAACAAATGTTGGTAGAAGATCTGCTCAAAGACTTTCAACAGAAAAGGACCCATTTTGCCATTGTGGTGGATGAATTTGGTGGTACAGATGGCATCATCACGATGGAGGACATCCTGGAAGAAATTGTAGGAGAGATTAGGGATGAATATGATGATGAGGAATCAATCAACATGAGGATTGATGAATTCAATTTCATCTTTGAAGGGAAAATGATGATCAATGAAGCATGTAAGCTGATGAACCTTCCTAACAGGGTTTTTGATTCGATCAGGGGCGACAGTGAAACTGTTGCAGGGCTTGTGCTTGAACTTGCTGGCGAGATACCCAAATTGAACCAGGAGCTGGTTGCCAATGATTTCACTTTCACGGTTCTTGAGGTTTCCATGAACCGCATACACAAGATCAAGATTACCATCGCTGCACCGCAGCAATAAATCATTTCATGAATAAATTTTTCAGCGGATCGGTTCTGTTTGCATTGTTTGCAAACATTTTTGCCTGCAACAGCGGCTATACGCCCAAGCCAAGGAGTTACTTCAAGATAGACCTTCCCCAACGGGCATACAAGGAGTTCAATGAGCCAGGTTATCCCTATGGTTTTGAATATCCTGTCTATGCCAGTATTTCTAAAGAAGCCGACAGTACCGGAAACAATCCATACTGGATCAACGTTAATTTTGATCAATTCCAGGGCAGGATCTATCTCAGCTACAAGTCCATTACCGGCAGTTCTGTCTACAAAATCAAAACCCCCAGTGGCTATAAAGATTCAGTGGTGGGAAACAGCTTTGAAAGCCTGCGAGAAGAGGCGTATAAGATGACCTACAAACATACCATCAAGGCCACTGGAATCATTGATTCTGCTTTTGCAACAGCAAATGGTTCTACCGGCGTTTACTTTTATGTGGCAGGAGAGGCGGCAACATCAAAGCAGTTTTATGTTGCTGATACTGCAAGGCATTTTCTCCGGGGTGCATTGTATTTTGATGCTTCACCCAATGCAGATTCCATTTCCGTGGTCAGTGATTTTCTGGAAGAGGACATCAAACACCTGCTCAAGACCCTTCGCTGGAAAGGGAAACAATAGGGCCCTTAATTATCCAATTTTTATTACTGCCGCAACAGATTGCATGGCTGCACTGATTTCTGCCGTACACAAATTACCAATGCTTCCTTCATGGGTATGGTTCAGTTTTTGCGTGGCATCAAAGCTGAAGGTTCCCTGATCAATCATGTTTCCTACCTGTGCATAGGCATCCCGGAAGGGAATGCCCTGGTTGACCAATTCATTTACTTTTTCAACGCTGAACAGGTATTTGTATTTTTCTTCCGTTAGAATATTTTCCCTTACGCCAAGGGCATTCAACATCAATTTCATCATCTCCATGCAGGAGTGTAATTCTTCCATGGCAGGGAAAAGGATTTCTTTGGTCAGCTGCAAGTCGCGGTGGTATCCTGAAGGGAGATTGTTGATCAGCAGGGTAAGTTCATTGGGAACCGCCTGGATCCTGTTGCATTTGCCACGGATCAGTTCAAACACATCAGGATTTTTTTTGTGTGGCATGATGCTGCTGCCAGTGGTCAGCTCATCAGGAAAATGGATGAAGCCAAAATTCTGGCTCATGAATAAGCAACAGTCCATCGACAGGCGGCTCAGTGTTGCTGCAACAGATGCCAAAGCCATGGCGGTCAGCTTCTCCGTTTTTCCCCTGCTCATTTGTGCATACACCGCATTATAATTGAGGGTGTTGAAATGCAGCAAAGCGGTGGTGCGGGTCCTGTTCAGCGGAAAAGAAGATCCATAGCCTGCGCCACTTCCGAGTGGATTTTTGTTGGCCACTTTAAAGGCTGCCGCAACAAATTCCATGTCATCGACAAGGCTTTCCGCATAGGCGCCCAGCCAGAGTCCAATGGATGATGGCATGGCAATTTGAAGATGGGTATAGCCTGGAATCAACGTATCCTTGTGTTCATTGCTTTTCTGGATCAACAGTTCAAAAAGCGATTGCATATCATCTTTGATATTGATGATGGATGATCGCAGGAAAAGTTTGATGTCTACAGCCACCTGATCATTTCTGCTCCTGCCGGTATGGATCATTTTTCCGACATCACCGATGCGTTCAGTGAGCATGAACTCAATTTGCGAATGGATATCTTCTGCGCCGGCATCAATCGAAAATTGGCCTGCTTCAATACTTGAAAGAATTTTTTTGAGTTCTGCTACAGCCAGGTCTGCCTGCTCCTTGCTCATCAGCCCCTGTTCACCCAACATGGTCACATGTGCAATCGAGCCCTCTACATCAAAGCCCGCCATTTGCACATCAAAGTCGCGGTCTCGCCCAACGGTAAAAGCTTCTATTTGTGCTGCAGTTGATGTTTTGTCTTTGCTCCAAAGTTTCATGGTAATGTATTGGGGGTATGATCAGAAAACGGAAATGGTTGCTTCAAGCAATTGAATATAACCAGTGATGCCGTTTTCAATCTCTGTAATGTAAATATACTCATCCGCGGTATGACTCCTCGCAGAATCACCAGGCCCTATTTTAAGCGCTGGGAATGACATCAATGCCTTGTCGCTGGTGGTAGGAGATCCATAATGCGAAAGGCCAAGCTGTTTGCCCGCCTTCACAATAGGGTGATCCATGGGGATCATGCTCGACCTTAACCTGAAACTTCTTGGCACCAGTTCGGCTTTCAGGTTTGCTTTCAAGTGTTCAAGCACTTCATCAAAATCATAGTGTTCATTCACCCTTACATCCACCACAAACCTGCAGGAGGCAGGCACTACATTATGGGCCTTGTTATCGGTTTCAATGACCGTTACTTTTGCTGTTGTTTTTCCAAGCAGATCAGATGTTTTTTCAAAATCTATGGAGGCAATGGCTTGAATATCTTCCATGGCAAGGTAGATGGCGTTGATGCCCTCTTCCCTGGCTGCATGGCCTGCCTTGCCATGAACCGTTGCGTCCAATACAAGGAGGCCTCGTTCAGCTACTGCCATCTGCATTTTGGTAGGCTCTCCCACCAGCCCTCCCATGATTTCACTGCCATGTAACTTTTCCAAAAAGGTCTCATCTTTCAGCAAGAGCTCGACCCCGTTTGTTCCGGAGATTTCTTCTTCGGCAGTTGCCGCCAGGATGATATTGAAAGGCAGGTCATTTCTATCAAAAAAATGAATGAATGTTGCGATCAAGGAGACCAGTGGCCCTCCGGCATCATTGCTGCCCAGGCCAATCAGCCGTCCTTCTATTTCTGTTGGGGTAAAGGGATCCGTTGTATATCCTTTTGCGGGCTTTACCGTATCATGGTGTGAGTTCAGCAGGATGCTTCGTTTGGAAGGATCAAAATATTTATTCAATGCATAAACATTGTTGATCAGTCTGCCTGTGCTGATGCCATTTTCCTGGAGGAATTGTTGGATTAGGTCTGCCACCTCTTTTTCTTCCCTGCTCAGGGAGGGAATGGCAATCATTTTCTTGAGAAGATCAATAGCGCTGTTGGTGATATGTTGTTTGGTTGACATGTTGCTATATTTTCAGCATATGACCGTACCTGTTTTTCCTTCTATCAATGCGTGGAGTTCCGTAGCATCTCCAATGATCACTTTCTCTACGCCGGATTGCAGCGCTGCAAAGGCATTGTCGAGTTTTGGAATCATTCCGGCAAAGATGGCCTTGTCATTTTTCAATTGCTCGAACAATTCCTTGTTGATCAGAGGGATGGCACTGTTTTCGTCTTCTACATCTTTCAACACACCTTTCTTTTCAAATGAATAAACAAGTGTGACAGCAATATGTTTGGCCATTGCCTTGGCAATTTCCTGTGCAATGGTATCGGCATTGGTGTTCAGCAGTTGACCGTTTTTGTCTTGTGTGATGGGGGCGATGATGATGTTGAGATCCATTTCCAGAAGAGAGAGGATCAGGTTGGTGTTCACGCTGTCCACATCTCCGACAAATCCAAAATCAATGGATGGATGCACCCGCTTGTGTGCAGTGATGCAGTTGCCATCAGCGCCGGAAAGCCCAATGGAAGGCGCATTCAGGGCATTGAGCGAAGCAACAACCTGTTTGTTGATCAGCCCTGCATAGACCATCGTGACAACCTTCAGTGTTTCGGCATCGGTGATCCTTCTGCCATCAACCATTTGTTGGGGGATGGAGAGATCAGCAGCCAGTTTTGTTGCCAGTTTGCCTCCGCCATGAACAAGAATTTTTTTGCCTTTCAGTGTTGAGAAGGAGGAAAGAAAAGTACTGAGCTTGGCAGCATCGTCTATGATGTTACCGCCGACTTTGATGATATATAATTTGTTTTCGTTCATTGAAGTAGTGATGATATGACTGCCTGAGCGGCCCATACCCGGTTGGAAGCCTCTTGTGTGATGATGCTGTTGGGTCCATCCAGTATTTCGTCAGACAGTTCTATGTTTCTTCTTACAGGCAGACAGTGCATCACTTTGGCATTGGATGTTTGCCCGATTTTTTCGTTCTTTAACATCCAGTCTCCTTCGAAGGGGGGCATGCTGCCATAAGGTGTATAAGCACTCCAGTTTTTCACGTAAACAAAGTCAGCATCTTTCAATGCTTTCTCCTGGTCGTATTCAATGGTTGCGCCCTGAGTAAATTCTTCAGCCAACTCATAGCCTTTGGGATGGGTAATTACAAAATTCGCCTCTCCCCAGGCATTCACCCACTGTGCGAAACTGTTGGCAACGCACTGTGGCAGGGCTTTTACATGTGGTGCCCAGGTGAGTACAACTTTGGGTTTAGCCAATGTACGATTTGTTGCCTGCCATGATTCAGTGATGGTAACCAGGTCTGTCAGGCTTTGCAATGGATGCAGGGTAGCGCTCTCAAGGCTCAAGATAGGTATACCTGCGTACTTGATGAATTGTTTGATGATATGCTCTCCATAATCGGCTTCCCGGTCCTTGAGCCCAGGAAAGGTTCTGATGGCAAGGATATCGAAATAATTGCCCATGATCGGTGCTGCATCTTTCACATGTTCTACGGTTGTGCCATTCATGATAGCACCCTCTTCAAATTCCAATGACCAGCCTTCATTGCCAACATTGAAAATCACTGTTTCCATGCCCAGTTGTTGAGCTGCAACCTGCGTACTTAACCTTGTGCGCATGCTTGGGTTCAGAAAAAGGCATCCAATTCTTTTGTGCTTGCCCAGCGTTTCGTCTTTCCATGGATTGGCCTTGTAATCAAGGGCTTTCCTGATCAATGCTGGGATATCCTGGACGTCATGGGCTGAAATGAATTGTTTCATGATGGGATTATTGTTGGTACTGGGCAATCGCTGATTTCAATGCATCAATAAATGAGCTGGCATCCTCCATCGTCAAAGCCAGTGAGGGGAGCAGCCTGATCACATTGGGTTTCGCTTCGCCTGTAAAAATCCTGTGTTTGAAAAGCAGGTCCTTCTTGAGGTTCTTGTGCGAGTCGGGTACATCAAAACCAATCATCAGTCCATAACCCCTCACGCCACTGATCTCGGGAATAGCCTTTAGCGCTGATTGAAGGTAGTTTCCGATTTTTTCAGCGTTCTGCATCAACGATTCCTGTTCAATCACTTCCAGCACCGCCAATGCTGCAGCGCAGGCCAGGTGATTTCCTCCAAAAGTGGTACCCAGCATGAAATGCTTTGCTTTTATTTTGGGAGAAATGATGATGCCGCCGATGGGGAAGCCATTGCCCATTCCTTTGGCCATGGAATAAATGTCTGCATCCACACCTGCAAAATCGTGGCTGAAGAATTTTCCGGACCTTCCGTAACCGCACTGCACACTGTCCGCAATATACACTGCGCCAAAATCATCACACTGTTTCCTGATGGCCTGCAGGAATGCATTGCTGGCCACATTGATGCCGCCTACACCTTGAATGCCTTCTACAATGACGGCAGCAATCTCATGGCCTTCTTTACTGAAATGCGCCTCCAGTGCCTCAATATCGTTGAAAGGCAGAAAGCTGATGTTGTCGGTTTCATTGACTGGGGCAACAATATTCGGATTGTCTGTAGCCGCTACGGCCAATGAAGTTCTGCCATGGAATGCCTTTGTGAAGGCAACAATTTTTTTTCTTCCAGTATGGAAAGAGGCAAGCTTGAGCGCGTTTTCATTGGCCTCTGCACCTGAGTTGCAGAGGAAAAGATCAAAGTCTTTTTTTCCTGAGACTTCACCCAATTTTGCCGCAAGTTCATCCTGCAAGGGGATCCTGATGGAGTTGGAATAAAACGCTATCTGGTGGAGTTGGTTCTCTATGCGTTTGACCCAATGAGGATGGGTATGGCCGATGCTGATGACAGCATGGCCTCCATAGAGGTCCATGTATTCGGTATTGTTGATGTCCCATACCCTCGTGCCTTTTGCATGGGTGATGGTGATATCGTTGATGGGGTAAACGTCAAATGTTTTCATGCTGTTGTATTAAAAGGCTGAAGCCTTTAGGTTGAGTCCGGTTGTTTGATCCAATCCAAACAGGATGTTCATGTTCTGCACTGCTTGTCCGCTGGCACCTTTGAGCAGGTTGTCAATGGCACTGTGCACAACAATCTTGTTGCCTTCCTTCTCGATATAGATCACACACTTGTTCGTGTTCACCACTTGTTTCAAGGCAATCGGCTTGTCTGCCATGATGGTAAAAGGATGGTTCTTGTAAAACTCCTTGTACAAGGCCTGGATGGTTTCAAGGGATTGATCTGTGCTGATGGTGGAGGATACAAAGATGCCCCTTGTGAAATCACCTCTCCAGGGCACAAAATGCACGGCTGGTTGCTCATCATTTTGCAAATGATGCAATGACTGATGGATTTCTGCAACATGCTGGTGGGTCAATGTTTTGTAGGCCTGAATATTGTTGGCCCTCCAACTGAAATGGCTGGTGGCACTCAATGATTGCCCGGCACCTGTTGAGCCTGTGATGCCTGTGGTATATACT
>CALPWM020000089.1 GCA_943327275.2 Chitinophaga pinensis | reverse complement strand
TCTTCCACTGCTTTTGCGCTGAATGAAGTGTTTGGATTAGATCTTAGCCGTATCGACTTGGTTCGGTTGGCCCAGAAAGCTGAAAATGAATTTGTGGGGGTGAAGTGTGGTATAATGGACATGTTTGCCAGTGTGATGGGCAAAGAAGCACAGGCGATACAATTGGATTGCAGGGACCTTTCCTTTCAATATTTTCCATTGTATTTGGAAGACTATAAAATTGTGCTGTTTGATACAGGGGTCAAACATTCATTGGCCGGTGGCGAATACAATCTGCGCCGACAACAGTGTGAACAGGGTGTAGCAGCGCTTCAGCAACGCTTTCCTGATGTACAAAGCCTCAGGGATGTGCAAATGTCGATGTTGGATGATGAATTCAAAATTTCAGTGACGGATATCGTCTACATGCGTTGTCAATACGTGGTTGAAGAAAATATGCGTTTGGAGCAGGGATGTGCTTTGTTGCTTCAAAATGATATCAAAGGATTTGGCGAAAAAATGTATGGATCGCACAAGGGGCTCAGTGAATTGTATGAAGTCAGTTGCAAAGAACTTGACTTTTTGGTGTCTCTTGCAAAAGAGGAAGAATCCATTGCCGGCGCCAGAATGATGGGAGGAGGTTTTGGAGGATGCACCATCAACCTGGTCAAGGCTGATGCAGTGCAGGATCTTTATGATCGGTTCAGCCAAGCCTATCAATCCACAATGGGAAAGGAACTGAAGATGTATGTTACCGTGCCTTCCACAGGTGCAGAATTGATCAACCTTGTTTAAATGAACAATATGGGATTGAAACATGCACTGCTGATATTCTTGATTGCAGTATGTTACAATGGTTTCCTGCAAGCCCAGGTGATCTATGTTTCCCCACAAGGGAATGATAAAGCATCGGGTACCAGAAAAAATCCCATTGCAAGCTTTGCAGCTGCGCAGGAACGGGTAAGGAAGTCCCAGGAAAAAAATGCAAAGGTTATTTTTTTAGCAGGTACATGTTATCTCCCTGAAACGGTTCGTTTTACATCCAAAGACAACAAATCCTCCGTGGTCTACATGGCCGAAAAAGAAGGAACGGTAGTGATCAGTGGAGGTAAAAAGTTAAAACTGGATTGGCAGAAAACTGATAAGGGATGGTTTACTGCCAAAGTTCCTGCCGGATCTGAAATTGATCAGTTGTACATCAATGGCGTTCGACAAAGAATGGCACGTTTTCCCAATGCAGTTGGCGGAAAGAATGTATTTGATACCTGGGACCTGAGCCACAGCATGAAGGTTGATTCTCTTCGCGACCCATTGAAGCCAGAAAGAATTGCAACATGGAAGAATCCTGAAGGTGGATACATTCATGCCATGCACAATGCACTCTGGGGAGACATGCATTGGAGAATCAACGGAAAGTCCGCCACTGGCGAGTTGTTGGAAGAAGGCGGATGGCAGAACAATCGTCCATCGCCCAAACATCCTGCCTACCGCATGGTTGAAAATATTTTTGAAGAACTGGATGTACCTGGAGAATGGTTCTATGATCCAAAAACATCGCTTCTGTATTACATCCCCGCTTCGGGCCTGGATCTCAGTAAAGCATCAGTGGAAATTGTTCGCCTCAAACACCTGATAGAGTTCAACGGCACAAAAAAATCACCTGTTCAAAACATTACGTTGAAGGGATTTGTTTTTAAACATACCGCAAGAACCTTCATGGAAAACAAGGAGCCATTGCTCCGTTCTGATTGGACCGTCTACCGCGGAGGAGCGGTTGTATTCAATGGTGCAGAAAATTGCAGTATCACTGAAAGCGAATTTGATCAAGTCGGTGGCAACGCAGTTTTTGTCAACAACTACAACAGGAAAATTTCCATCACAGGATGCTATATCCATCATGCCGGTGCTAATGGCATTGCATTTGTAGGTGATCCTAATGCTGTGCGGAGTCCATTGTTTCGTTATGCAAAACAGGACTTCAACAGCATCGACAGAACACCTGGCCCCCAATCGGACAATTATCCTTCCGATTGTATAGTTGATGATTGTCTCATCACCATGACCGGCAGGGATGAAAAACAAACATCACCTGTGCATATCTCCATGTCACATAAAATTACGGTTCGCCATTGTTCCATTTATGATGTGCCCAGGGCTGGAATCAATATCAACGAAGGAACCTTTGGTGGACATCTTATTGAACACTGTGATGTATTCAATACGGTGCTGGAGACCGGCGACCATGGCAGTTTCAATTCCTGGGGAAGGGACCGGTACTGGACGCCAGAGATCAATGAATCTGTTCCAGAAGTGAACAACAATCCGCGATTTCCTTTCCTCGACATGCTGGACTCCAATACCATCCGCCACAACCGTTGGCGATGTGATCATGGATGGGATATTGATCTTGATGATGGATCCTCATGGTACAGGATCTATGATAACCTGTTGTTGAAAGGTGGCCTAAAAATGCGCGAGGGATACGATAGGGTGGCAACCAACAACATCATCGTAAACAACGGCCTTCATCCCCATGTATGGTACCCCAACAGTGGCGATGTGTTTGCCAACAATATTGTCTTCAAAGCCTATAGTCCTGCATTGATGAACAAGGGAATCGCCAACGATGGGAAATGGGGAAAAAAATTGGATTCCAATTTTTATGTGGCAAGTACAACTGCACTCAAAAAATTCATGGCAAACGGATGTGATCTGCATTCCATTGCAGGCGATGCAGGGTTTATCAATTCTGCTGCAGGGAATTATGGATTAAGCAAAGATTCAAAGGCATTGTTGATGGGCTTTGTACCATTTTCGATGGATGATTTTGGGGTTAAAAAAACCTCCCTGCGGGCAATCGCTAAAACACCTGTTTTTCCTGAAATCAAAGCAGTGGCAGATGCGGAGAAAATGATCAATGGGCGCAAATATACCTATTGGGAAAAGGCAAAATTATGGATGCCCAGGGGTGAGGAATTTTCAGCCTTTGGGATTGATTTTTCCAGCACAGGAGTTGCCATCGATGGCATTGAAGAAAACAGTGTTTTCTATTCTATGGGTTTCCGGAATGGAGATTTGATTCAATCGGTGAACAGCACTGTTATCAATGACATCAAGGACCTGAGCAATCATTTATTGAAAGGTCAAGGCATGGTCCAGCAGGTGTTTGGGCTTATCAGAAACCAGAAAAAAATTGAATTGACGGTCAAGGCTGCATTGCCCAAGATTGTTGAATAATCCATGTAACATTGTAGCTAACTTCAAATAGAAACTGACACATGAAAGAACTTGAAGGCAAAGTGATTTTTTTGACAGGGGGTTCTGATGGTATTGGTTTTGAATGTTTCAAAGCATACGCAGCAGCAGGTGCTCATGTCGCCATCGTTGCAATCAATCAGGATCAGATTGATGCCGTACTAGCTGAAGTTCCTGGCAACCATCTTGGCATCTTGTGCAATGTAGCTGTTGCCAAAGAAGTGATGCATGCCATTTCCAAGACCATTGAAAAATACGGCAGGATTGATGCAATCCACAACAATGCAGGCATTGCTGGGGCATCGAAAATGTTGCATGACACATCAGAAGAAGAATGGGATGCATTGATGAATGTCAATCTTCGCGGTATTTTCAATACCATCAAGCATGGATTTGGTGCATTGTCCTCATCAAAAGGCTGCATCCTGAACACCAGCAGCATGGTGGGTGAAATTGGTCAATCTTTGCATGCCGCCTATACAGCAACCAAAGGTGGCGTGAATGCTTTGACCAAATCGATGGCCCTTGATTATGCACCATTCGGCATCAGGGTCAATGCCGTCAGTCCGGCTGGCGTTTGGACGCCCATGCTCAGGTCCTGGTCTCAATCGCAGCCAGATCCATCAGCCATGGAATCCTATTTGAACAATATACATGCATTGGGATATTGTCCCAACGGAGACGTGATTGCAGATGCCTGTGTTTTTCTCTTGTCTGAAAAAGCACGGTTCATCACGGGCTGCATCTTGCCCGTTGGTGGTGGGGCAGAATTAGGGTATAAAAAATAAAAAAATGTAAATCTCATGAGACCTTTATTGTTTTCATTTTTGTTCTTGTTCGCTGTTCATGCGTTGAATGCACAAACATCAACTGTTGCTGCCCCAATTCTACAGACGCCCCAAAAAAATATTGATGATTTCATGTCCCAACGGTTTGGCATGTTCATCCATTGGGGACCTGTAGCGCTTCGCGGAACAGAGATAGGATGGTCCCGCAACCGTGAGGTAAAGCAAGCGGAATATGATAGTCTATACAAGGAATTCAATCCTGTATTGTTCAATGCAGACAGTTGGGTCAAGGCAGCCAAAGATGCAGGGATGAAGTACCTCACCATTACTGCAAAACACCACGATGGATTTTGTTTGTGGCCAACAAAGTTTACTGATTACAATATCATGAACAGTCCCTTTAAACGGGATGTGGTGGGTGAGTTGGCAAAATCCTGTAAAAAGTATGGCATAAAATTCTGCATCTATTACACCGTGCTGGACTGGTATGATCTCAGGTATCCTGTTCGCAATGATGGAACCAAAACCATCGATCCTAAAGGAGACATGGTAAAATTCGTGCAATACATGAAAGACCAGTTAAAGGAATTGATCACCAATTATGATCCTTATATGCTTTGGTTTGATGGAAACTGGGAACAGCCTTGGACAAAAGAAATGGGTGCCGATGTTTACCGTTATATCAAAACACTGTCTCCATCCGTTGTTATCAACAACCGGTTGGGAAAGGGAACCCATAAAGCAATGGGAACAGACATTGTGGGTGATTACGCAACACCAGAGCAGGTTGTTGGTAAAATGAATCTGGATATCCCCTGGGAATCCTGCATCACCATCTGCAATCAGTGGGCATGGAAAGCCAATGATAAAATGAAGAGCCTCAAGCAGTGTATTCAAACCTTGGCCAGTACTGCGGGAGGAAATGGAAATCTTTTGTTCAATGTAGGGCCGATGATGGATGGCAGAATTGAAAAAAGACAGGTGGATAGGCTCAGGGAAATGGGTGACTGGCTGAAGGTCAATGGGAATGCGATTTATGGCACAAAAGCAGGGCCTTACATGCCTGATTCCACCATGGCAACAACAAGAAAGGGCAACAAGATCAACCTGTTGCTTTTTCAAACCAAGTCAACCCAATTGGTTGTTCCCGCTGTGGAAGGAAGAAAACTGATCAAGGCTTCATGGATGAATGGTCTTGGCATTGAATTCAAACAAGTTGACTCAACCATCACTCTTATGCTGCCGGCAATAATGCCTGATCCCAATTGTTCAGTCATCGTTCTCGAGATGGACGGGCAAGTAGAAAATTTACCATTGATAAAAAACATACAACAATGATCCAAAGAATTGAAATCAGGGATGCGCGATTTGAATTGGAAAAAGGTGCCGGAAGTGATGCCATTCATCGGGACCCCACTTATTCTTATGCTGTAACCAATCTGATTGACGACAGTGGTCATGTTGGAACAGGATTTGCATTCACCCTGGGAGAGGGCAACGACCTGGTTTGCAAGGCCGCAGGATTTTATGCTGAGCAGTTGAAAGGAATGGACATTGATACATTGATGTCTGATTTCGGAGCAGTATTCAATAGGTTGTCCAATGAACAACAATTTCGCTGGCTCGGCCCACACAAAGGCATCGTGCACCTGGCATTGGCCTCTGTAACCAATGCCTGTTATGATCTCTGGGCCAAAAAGCGCGGGCTTCCCTTGTGGAAACTCCTGATCGATCTCAGCCCTGAACAGATTGTCAATACACTGGATCTTTCCTATTTAGAGGATGTGATGACAAGGGAGCAGGCCTTGTCTTTGTTGGATCCTGAAGGAAAGCAACAACGTTCTTCCATTATCGAACAGGGCTATCCCGGATATGATACTTCAGTGGGCTGGTTCAATTATGATGATGATAAAGTCAGGCTCAATTGCAGGAAAGCCATCGCAGAAGGTTTCACTGCAATGAAGTTAAAAGTGGGTTCTGCCGATCCACAAAGAGACATCCGCAGGGCCCATATCGTAAGAGAAGAAGCAGGAGACCATAGCAAAGTAATGCTGGATGCCAACCAACAATGGACGCTGCCACAGGCACTTGCCATCTGCAAGGAATTGCAATCCATGAATCCCTATTGGATAGAGGAGCCAACGCATCCTGATGATGTGCTTGCCCATAAAACCCTGGCCGATGCCATCGCACCTGTGAAGTTGGCTTTGGGTGAGCATGTGCCCAACAGGATCATCTTCAAGAATTATCTTCAAACGGGTTCCGCTGGTTTTATACAGGTGGATGCCGTTAGGGTAGGGGGTGTAAGTGAATTCATCACCATCAGTTTGCTCAGCAAGCAATTTGGCATTCCTGTTGTTCCGCATGTTGGTGACATGGGGCAGTTGCACCAGCACCTGGTATTGTTCAATCACATTGCAATGGGCCATGAGGCCTTGTTTCTTGAACATATTCCCCACTTAAAAAACAAGTTTGTTCATCCTGTCAACATCGTCAATGGCGTCTACCGGACTCCCATGGAGCCTGGCAGCAGCTGTGACCTTTTGTAGTCCAACCCATTAATCATATCACATGACCAATATTGATCTTGCCATCAGTGTCCTTTATTTCCTGGGAATTGTTTTTGTAGGACTTTGGACGGGTTTAAAAAAGAAAACCGTTGCCAGCGGAGATGCTTCAAGCGATTATTTTCTTGCCGGGCAATCTCTGAAATGGCCCATGATTGGCTTGGCACTTTTCGCGACAAATATTTCCTGCTTGCATCTTGTAAGCCTTGCCCAATCAGGATTTGATACCGGCTTGTTGTCTGGTAATTTTGAATGGATGGCCTCTTTTACCCTGATTTTGCTTTCGCTGTTTTTTGTTCCTTTTTATATCCGATCCAAGGTGGCAACCTTGCCTGATTTTCTGGAAAAAAGATACAACAGGGCCTGCCGGGATTGGTTGGCCGTGATTTCGATTGTTTCTGCAGTTGTGATCCACATTGCATTTTCTTTTCTCGCTGGCGGTATTGTATTGAAGACCTTGTTTGGTGTTGACATGTATACCAGTGTAATTGTGATTGCATTTTTCACGGGTCTTTATACCATCATTGGTGGATTGAGGGCTGTTGTTGTTACAGAGTCTATTCAGACCATTGTTTTGCTAACAGGAGCAATTGTCATTACTGTTGTTTGTTACAACAAGGTAGGAGGCTGGGGTGAAATTACCAGCACACTGCAATCAACAGGTGAATTGGATAAATTGTCCATGTTGAAGCCATCTGATGATCCTGGAGGAATGCCCTGGTATGCTATTTTTCTGGGTTATCCTGTATTGGGGATTTGGTATTGGTGTGCTGACCAAACCATTGTACAGCGGGTCCTGGGTGCAAAAGATGAAAACCATGCCAGACTTGGATCCTTGTTTTGCGGCTTCATTAAAATACTGCCTGTATTCATTTTTGTTTTGCCTGGCCTGATGGCCTACGTATTGGCAAAAAAAGGGATGTTTGACATCAGTTCGATACAAACCCTTGGCACAGATGGAAAAACTGTTACAGATTCAAAGGCCGTTTATACGCTGATGATCACGCAGTTGGTCCCCAAAGGATTGGTGGGCGTATTGGCCGCTGCGTTATTGTCTGGTTTGATGAGCCAGATATCCGGGGCGTTGAATTCAATTGCCACCTTGTTCAGTTATGATTTGTACAAAAGGTTCAAGCCCGCAGCCGGTGATCAACAACTGGTCAGGGTTGGGAGGATTTCAGCCGGCGTTGCCTTGGTGGCCTCTATTGGATTGCTTCCGCTGCTTAACCGGTATGAAAGTCTTTTTAGCGGCATCAATGACATCATTGCACATATTGCTCCCCCAATTACAACTGTTTTCCTGCTCGGTATATTTTGGAAAAAAGCTTCTGCAAAAAGTGCACAATACACACTCTGGCTGGGTTCTCTGCTTGGTGCAGTTGTTTTTGTTGTCAACAAAACCAATCCCTCAAGTATCATTGGAGATATTCCATTCATGATGATGGCTTTTTATTTGTTCTGCAGCTGTGTGGTGCTTCAGGTGATCTTGTCTTATGTTTTTCCAGTTCAACATACGGAAAGCAGTGCTGTTCTATTTTGGAAGTCCCCCCTGGAACCCTTGTCCGCTAAAGGCTGGAGCGGAATCGGCAATTACAAGTTCCTGTCTGTGCTGCTTTTGCTGGTGATGACCGTATTGTACTGGATATTTAAATAATCATTTCTTAAACGCTTGATGATGAAATTGATCTGTTCAACACTGTTTTTGATTTTGCTTTTTTCATGCAAAAACGAGGGTGTCAAAGTATTTGATCAACCTATGCAGAAAAGTTCATCTCCATTAAGGTATGGCATGGTAACAGGGTTGAAACCGGAAAAGATTGCACTGTATAAAAAACTGCATGCATCACCATGGCCTGAAGTACAAAAGCGCATCAGTGAATGTAATATCCAGAATTACTCC
>CALPWM020000088.1 GCA_943327275.2 Chitinophaga pinensis | reverse complement strand
CCTGGCGGCTTTTTTCTCTACATAATTCTGGTAATCACCTTTGTAGACATAGATCTTGCTGAAGTCCAGCTCCCATATTTCATTGCATACGACATCCAGAAAATACCTGTCGTGGGTAACCAGCAGCAGGGTGATGTTTTCCTTGTCCAGGTAGTGTTCCAGCCATTCTACCATTTCCACATCCAGGTGATTGGTTGGTTCATCCATGATGAGCAAACAATGGTTGTTGTTGAAGCCAATATCAATCAGCGTTCTGGCCAGTGCAACCCTTTTTCTTTGTCCCCCGCTCAAGCTTCCCACTTTCTGGTCAAGGTGATGAATGTTGAGTTTGCTTAAGATCTGCTTGACTTTTGAATCAAAATCCCAGGCATCATGGTCATCCATCGCAATCAGGGCTTCTGAAATCTTATCGGGGTCATTGGAATCTTCTGCCGCCTCATATTTTTTGATGGCATTGATCACAGGGTGGTTGTGGGCAAATATGTTGTCTAGTATGCTGGAACTTTCACTGAATTGAGGATCCTGCTCAAAGAGCACAGTGTTGACATCTTTGTTGATCCAGACCTTTCCTTCCTCTGCCGTTTCTGTACCGGAAAGAATTCTCAAAAGGGTTGATTTGCCTGATCCGTTCCTAGCAATCAGGGCTATTTTATCTCCTTCATTGATGTGAAAGGATATGTTGCTGAAAAGTGGTTTGATTCCGTATGACTTGCCAAGGCCCTCAACTGTTACATAATGCATCGTGCAAAGATACAACAATCGGCAGGGGATAAATGCCCTGAAAATTATTTGCCCAGGAGGAAGATGAGAAAACAGATCAGCAAGGTCAAAGCCAATACCAGTGGAACTTTTAGCTGCTCTATGCGTTGATCCTGTTTCTTTTTTCTCAGCAATTTTTCCCAATCTTTTGCTTCATGGGGATGTTTTTCCAGCATTTTCTTGAAATGATCTGCCATGAACAAACAACCTTCAAGGTTAAGGTGGGCAGACATCCGAATGGCCATATTCACTGTGGTAGCTTCCATGGCGGGGTTATTTTCGCTGAGGATGGCCTCGAGCCTCGCAAGGCTGAAAAGTTTGAAGACATGGTTGAAGAGGATCATCTTGTCAGTCCTGAAACCATCTGCTGATGCAATGTATTGCTCAGCCTTGATGAAAAGTTGAAGGATTTGTGCAGGTTGAACAAAGGTATCCAACTGATGCCCCATCGATTTTTCCAACCACCGTTGATAGAGGTATTCTTCCCGCAATTGCGGGTCGGATAAAACGCCATAGGCTTCCTTGATCTCC
Organism: Chitinophaga pinensis; assembly: GCA_943327275.2. Taxonomy (GTDB): domain Bacteria; phylum Bacteroidota; class Bacteroidia; order Chitinophagales; family Chitinophagaceae; genus Pollutibacter. The sequence continues at coordinate 7,292 of CALPWM020000088.1, read as the reverse complement.
CTGAAATAATGATCATTTTCTGCATTTTCGCCCCGCTTGTCTGGGTGGTATTCCATGGCCAGGGTCCGGAATGCTTTTTTGATGCTTGGGGCATCAGCCCCTTGAGGGATGCGCAAGGTGGCATAATAATCTTTGACTGGCATTCCTACAAAGTTATTAATTGGATATATTTGTTCATATCAATTTTATTATGAAAAAAATATTCTTGTTTCTGCTTATTGGTTTTTCTGCAATAGTAAGCGCCCAAACTTCAACAACATCCAAAGCAAAGAACTTCTTTGAGTTGAAAGTATACGAATTCAAGACGGCTGAACAACAGGCTGTGATTGACCAGTTTCTGTCAGATGCCTATCTTCCTTATTTGCACAGAAAAGGCATCAAGCATGTCGGGGTGTTCACAGGTATTGCCAATGATACTGCAACTGTAAAGAAGCTTTATGTATTGATTCCGTATACAAAACTTGGTGACATTCCTACCATCAACAAAGCCATGTTCAATGATAAGGAAGTGGCTGAAAAAGGCGCTGCCTATTTGGATGCCACCAGTGAGTCTCCTGCATACAGCAGAATTGTTAACTACATTCTCGAAGGCTTCAGGTTTGCTCCTGGTTTGATGTTGCCTAAATTAAAGGGTGATGTTGCCGACAAGGTCTATGAATTGAGGAGTTATGAAGGGGCCTCAGAGAAGAAGTACTGGAAGAAAGTTGAAATGTTCAACGAGGGCGGCGAAATAGATATTTTTTCCAGGTTGAATTTCAATCCTGTTTTTTATGCAGAGGTCATCAGCGGACCAACCATGCCCAACCTGATGTACATGACCAGCTTTGAAAGCAAGGCTGACCGTGATGCCCATTGGCAGTCTTTCAAAGATGATGCCCAGTGGAAAGAGCTCTCTGCCAAAAAGGAGTATGAAAAGACAGTGAGCAAAAATGTTACACTGTTTCTTCGCGCAAGGCCTTATTCAGACTATTGATTGAAACTTACAGATTCAGCTGCAGGCGATAGAAACCATCCGCCCTGTCAGATTCCCGTGCAAAAGCCTAAAGGCATTATCTTTGTGCAAATTGGCTAATATGGATGAAATCAGCAAGATAAATGAGGCGGTAGGCTTTATCAGGGCCAGGCATGCAGATCCTGTACAGGTGGGGGTGATTTTGGGAAGTGGATTGGGAGGATTTATTGATCATCTTGAAGTATCTATTGAAATTTCATATGCTGAAATTCCGCACTTCCCTGTTTCAACGGTTGAGGGGCATAGTGGGAAGCTGATTCTCGGTAAGGTCGGAGACAAGGCCGTGGTTGTCATGGCCGGCAGGTTCCACTATTACGAGGGATACACAGCACAAGAGGTGGTCTTCCCGGTAAGAGTGATGCAGGCACTGGGAGCACATTTCCTTTTTGTTTCCAATGCTGCAGGAGGTGTGAATCCCGGATTCAAGGTTGGTGATCTCATGATCATCAAAGACCATATCAGTTTTTCCATTGTCAATCCTTTGCTGGGTAAAAATATTGAGGCACTGGGCCCTCGTTTCCCAGACATGAGTGAGCCGTATTCAAAAGCATTGGTTAGCAAGGCACATGCAGTGGCCTCAACGCTTGGACATTCCCTGAGGGAAGGTATTTACTACGGTGTTACAGGACCAACTTTTGAGACCAGGGCAGAGTACAAGATGATTCACCTGTTGGGTGCTGATGCCGTTGGGATGAGCACCGTACAGGAGGTAATTGCCGCCATCCATTGTGGCATGACGGTATTTGCCATGAGTGTCATCACTGATCTTGGCATCCGCGAGGAGGAAAACATCATCACCCACCAGGAAGTGCTGGATGCAGCCAATATTGCAGCACCCAAACTGACATCTATTTTCAAAACAATGATCGAGACCCTGGATCTTGTTTCTGCAAACTGATCCATCACCTATTCATGAACAGCAATTTCATCAAAACACAACAAGCGCAGCTGCTCCCTAGAAAAGGGATGCTGCTTATGTTTTTGTTGGTGATGGCCATGTTCTCAACTTTTTCTGCTGCTGCACAAATGCGCGGGATGATGCGTGGTATGCAGGGGATGGGCTCCAGGATGGGGGGTGGGGGATCTGGCGGGGGAAGCGCAGGTGGAGGAGGAAGTGATTCCCTGAGTTTTGAAAAACGCAAATTTTCAGATGATTCTGTAAATGTTCGTTTTCGTTATCTCGATACAGCCCGATACAATGTCTTCGATTCCTCTATCAATGATTTTTTTCGGAGGGTTCCGCTCAAGGCAGACCTCATCAATATTGGACACAATGGCAATGCAACAAGGCCTGTACTTTTCTCTCCGATGAGAATGCCGGGATGGGATGCAGGCTTTCATGCACTTGATCCTTTTGCGTTGAAAATTTCTGATACAAGGTTCATGAATACCACCAAACCTTTTACTGAACTGGGTTATCTGGTGGGCAGTAAGGCGGAGCAGCAGATCAGTATTTTGCATACACAGAATGTAATGCCTGATTGGAACTTCGTACTGGAATACAGGCTGGTCAATGCACCGGGGACATTCAATTCTCAAAACACCAACCACAACAACATCCGGTTCAACTCCGATTATACTTCAAAAAGCAAGCGCTACCATGCCTACCTGATTCTCTTATCAAATGCATTGCAAACTGCAGAAAACGGAGGAATCACAGATGAATCCTTGCTTGTCAATCCCAATCCAGCCTATGACGACAGGTTCAATATCCCTACCAATCTTGCCTCAGCTGCCTACTCTTCAAGAAACTTTTTCAATGTTAAATTGATTACTGGTAACAGGTATACAGACAAACATCTCTTGCTCAGGCAACAATATGATTTTGGGATCAAGGATTCTGTGGTGACAGATTCTTCTGTTGTGCGTTTTTTCTATCCCAAGTTTCGGTTGGAGCATACCGTTCAATCCAGCGGTTATTCCTATCAATTCCTTGATGTTCAGGCACGCAATGCAGAAAGTTTTTACAAGACCAATTATGGATTTGCCAATGTTCCGGATACGGTAAACCTTAACAGCAATTGGTCGGTCATGAAAAATGATTTTTCCGTCATTCAATTTCCGGATTCAAAAAATCCATTACAGTTTTTAAAAGCGGGCATCACCCTTCAGCAATTTTCCTCCTCACCTGATTCAATTCGCGATGCTTTTGGTAACCTGATGTTGCATGGGGAATACAGGAATAGGACCCGAAATAAAAAATGGGACATGCTCCTGTATGGTGAGTTTTATGCTGCCGGCAGGGATGCAGGTAATTATGCTTTGCAGGCGAACCTTCAGACAAAACTTGGCCAATTGGGAGCGCTGGAACTTGGATTTCAGAACATCAACCGTTCTCCATCCTACCTCTATGCCAGAAAAACAGCTTTTCCTGTTATCCGAACATCCAGTTTCAATGATGAAAACGTAACCGCCATCAATGCGGGCATTTTTCTCAACAGGTTAAAGGCAAGGCTTACATTCAGTTATTTTCTGCAATCCAATTATACTTATTTCAAGGATTATAAAACAGTGGCCCAGTATGCGCCATTGTTCAATTTTGTTCGGGCTGGAATCAGCCGTGAGACAGCCTTGGGGAAAAAATGGAAATGGTACCTTGACCTTCATGTTCAGGCCATGGCAGGAGCTGCTCCCATTCACTTGCCGCTGCTTTATACCCGGAACAGGTTGTCATACGAAGCCAGGCCCTTTCGCAATCTTGTGGTCGCATCTGGTCTCGACATGCGCTATTTCAGCGCATATTTTGCAGATGGCTACTCACCCCTGACGGGTCAGTTCTTTTATCAGGACAAGCGTAAATTGTCTCCAAGGCCGGATATTGCTGCCTTTACACATTTTCGGATCAGAAGTTTTACCGCCTACCTGAGATTGGAAAACCTCAATACGGCTACGCTTAAATATGGCTTTGGCTTTAAGGACAGCAACCTTTCGGCGCCCAATTATCCAAACCCAGGCATGGTATTCAGGCTGGGTATTTTTTGGAATTTTGTGAATTGATGGTTTTTGTGTTAAAGTTCAGGCTGTTTCAGCCAATTTGGTTTTTTCGTCTTAGTTTTGAATTGTGAAGAAAATCCTTTCAATATTATTGTTGATGGTCTACACTGCAGCCAGCAGTGGAACCGTTATCAGTGCACATTATTGCATGGGAGATTTGGCTGCCGTTTCAATCGGCGAGCGGGATAGTGATGGTTGTGAATTTTGTGGAATGGAGGACAAGGGATGCTGTCACGATCTTCCTCAGGTTATTAAAATTGACAATTCAGTTCTTGAGGGCCAAGTAATTACTGGTTTTGATTTCAGCCCAGCATTTTCATCAGTCCCCGTTTTTGGCCTTTATAACAGTTCATTTACTGGTAGAACGTCCAAAACAAAAAGCTTTTTTCATAAGAAGTTTATTAAGCCCCCTCCTTATCTCCTGCATTGCAATTTCAGGATTTGAGTTTTTTTGAGTAGTAATTCACTACTCAAACATTTCAATACGCTTGTTATCCTAATTTTATTGAGCATTAAATTTTTATAAAATGAATACCAGAATATCATTTTCAATACTCCTGTTCGCGTTATTGTTCTCCACCTCAATGTTCGCCCAAAAATCAGAGGAAATCAAAGTTTGGGGAAACTGTGGAATGTGTAAAAAAGTCATTGAAACTGCAGCGCTGAAAGCTGGCGCCTCAAGTGCAAGTTGGAGTGAGGAAACCAAAATACTCAATGTCTCATACAAGCCAAAGAAGACAGATGGCAAGGCCATTCAAGAGGCAGTTGCTGCATCCGGCTATGACACACAGGATGTAACCGCACCTACCGAGGTGTACAACAAGCTGCATGGTTGCTGCCAGTACGAAAGAAAAGCTGCTTCTGTTGTGGCCAAAGATGGCGCTAAGAAAGAATGTTGTGGCATGGAAAACTGCGACCACAAGATGGATTGTTGCAAGGATGGGAAATGTGAAAAAAACAAGGCTTGCTGCAAGGATGGAAAATGTGAGAAGGGAAAGGAGTGCTGTAAAAAATAACCAATCATCAAAGGGCCCGCATTACATTGGCGGGCCCTCATTTCATCTGATATGATTAGAATACTAAGCCTGACCATGGGCATCTTACTATGGTCTTTCACTTCTATTGCACAAATCAGCAAAGCAAGTTTGCAAGCCAGCGGTCTTACCTGTGCCCTTTGTGCAAAATCAATTTATACCAACCTGACTTCCCTGGAATGTATTGATAGCGTTGATACTGATCTTGAAACATCTTCTTTTTTGATTGTTTTTAAGCCTGGCATTAAGCTAGACATTGATGCAATACGAAGGAAGGTGGAAGATGCAGGCTTCTCTGTTTCAAAGCTGCTCTTGAGGGTTGATCAGGGAGGATTGGCCATCAGAAATGATCAAAAAATCAGGGTAGGAGACAATGTTTTTCACTTCATTGGTGTCAAAAGCCAGCAATCCCCTTCAAGTTTTGAAATGCGGGTGATTGATCAAAAGTTTTTATCAGCCAAGGAGTTTAAAAAACTGACGTCTGGATCAAATATTTCTTGTTATCAATTCAGCAAATCCCTGCCCTGCAGCATGCCTGAAGGAAGTGGGGGAGCTGTTGGTATTTTTCATGTTACGTTATGATGCATTATATCTTGCGTTTACCATCGATTTTTCTTTTCCTTGGATTGTATTGTCTTGATCTTGATGCACAGGAACTCTATGTTTACAGTGAGCCTGCTTCCAATGTTCCTGCAAAGTCATTGTCGTTTAAATATGGTGCTAAGTGGATGAATGAGACTGAGCTTGGACACAAGCATACAACCGTGAGGCATATGGCAGAATCGTCCATAGGGCTGGGAAAACTCCTCATGATCAGGCCAGCGATAAGCGTTGGCAACATGTATAACAAATACCCAGACCAAAAACTGCGGTTTGAATCTGCCTCCATTTATGCAAAACTGAGGTTGTTGTCCATCGATGATGTTCACAGACATTTCAGGGCAGCAGCATTTGTTAAGGGTATTTTTAGTAAAAACGACTTGCAGTATGAGGAGATTACCGGAGATGGAGACCAGACAGCCATTCAGGGAGGATTAATCCTTACACAACTGCTGCACAAGCTTGCCATCTCTGGCACTGGCTCCCTGGTGGAGGTATTGCATCCAGACCGGTGGAAAGATTTTGGCAGTCAAACTTTTTATGGTTACCAGGCCTTCAATTATAGTCTTTCTGCCGGGTATTTGCTCTTCCCCAGAAAATATAAAAGTTATAAGCAAACGAACTTCAACCTTTACATAGAATTGATTGGATCAAAGGGGCTTGATAGAGATTATGCCTTTACCGACCTGGCTCCAGCCATACAGCTGATTGTGAACAGCAATGCGAAAATCAATGCAGGTTACCGGTTCCAGATCAGTGGAGGGGCTTACCGGATGGGCACTTCCTCACTGTACATCAGTTATGAGCGCAGTTTCCTCAATGTGATCAAGCGGAATAAGAAATGAGAAATATCATCAAAATCTGTATCAGGTACCTGAGGATAGTGTTTACCAAGCGGGAATGCTGCAAATAGTGTATTGGATTTACGCTGAAAATCTTATCTTCAAAAGGTGAAAAAGTTCATCTTTTTTGTTGTTGCCCTTCAGATCATCAGCTCAGGGCATTTTATGGACGAGTTGGTTAAGTTTGACAACCTCGTTGAACATTTCTATGAGCACAAAAACAGTGGGCAGCCCTTGTCTGCCGTTGAGTTCATTCAATTCCATTATTTTGACACCAACCATGAAAATTCAGATCCTGTAAGGCATGCCACCCTTCCATTGAGGAATGCCGGAATTTCTTTTACCCAGGTTTACCATCCACCAGTGGAATCTTTTCATTTGGCTCCACTGTGGCAGTCAGACCTGTCCAATTTTAATCCCATCAGCAAGGGAATGATGCCCCAATGTCATCAGTTTTCTGTTTTTCAACCTCCAAAATTCAGCTGATTTTTTAGTTACCCGTTCATAAAAAAAATCAGAAATCATGTTGAATGCAATCATCAGCTTTTCCGTCAGGAACAAGCTCATCATAGGATTATTAACATTGGGATGGATCATTTGGGGCGTAATAGAGTTGTTTAAACTTCCTGTTGACGCCCTTCCAGACATCACTTCCAATCAGGTTCAGGTTATTACTGTTTCACCCACCCTGGGTTCACTTGAGGTGGAACGATTGATTACTTTTCCCATTGAACAGGCATCATCAAACATTCCGGATATCAAGGAGATCAGGTCTATTTCAAGATTTGGTCTCTCTGTAGTTACGGTTGT
>CALPWM020000087.1 GCA_943327275.2 Chitinophaga pinensis | reverse complement strand
TGTATGGGCATTCCCTTTCCTTGCCAGCTGGCATTGAATTTTTCAAACAAAACCTGCTGGTGGGCGAGTTGCTGGTGCATGATGGTCATGCCATTGGGTTGCTCAAAAACTATATAGCTGAGATGGATCTGGTGAATGGAAGATTGCCCATTAACGCCCAGCGCCTTTGGTAATGCGTTATCGGGTGAGGGTTGATAAGGACTGCCGGGTTGGAGTTGAAACTCCTGAAAACTTGATTGCTCCGCCAACTGGGATTTTGGGGCCTGATCAAAAAAATCTCTCCAACTGCTGAGGTTGCTGGATGACTCAATCCGATGCGCCTGGTTACGGTCGACAAATGACTTGTACAAACCACTGGACCTCACTTCATCTTGCTGTGGGCGGGTGAATGGCTTTGAAATGGCATCCAGCTGTTGTATCCCGGCATCTAAGCCAAAATCAATGGCCGGAGCTATACTGAATTGCGCCAATGCATGCCTGATGGCTGATTTGATGAAAGCATAGACCAGTTTCTCATCCTGGAATTTTATTTCCTGCTTTGTAGGATGAACATTGACATCCACGTTGGCAGGATCCAGGTCTATGAACAATGCAAAAAACGGGAAACTGCCTTGCGGGATCAGTTCTTCATAGGCACTGACGATGGCATGGTTGAGGTAGGCATTTCTGACAAACCTGTTGTTGACAAAAAGATATTGATCACCCCTGGTTTTCTTGGCCGTTTCAGGCTTTCCGATAAAACCTGTAATGTCAAGATAGTCCGTCTTTTCATCCACCTGAACCAGCTTTGTGGCATATGTGTTGCCCATCAGCTGCACCACCCTTTGTTTCAGGTTTCCCTTGTCCAGGTGAAAAACCTCTTGCCCATTGCTGGAGAGGGAAAAAAATATGCCCGGAAAGGCCAGGGCGACACGGATGAATTCATCTGTGATGTGTTTCAATTCTACCACATTGCCTTTGAGAAAATTTCTTCTTGCCGGCACATTGAAGAAAAGATTCTTCATGCTGATGGAAGTACCCACGGGGCAGGCACAGGATTCTTGTTTGAGGACCCTGCTGTTTTCAATTTCGATTTCAGTACCCAATTCATCCTCCTCCCTTCTGGTGCGCATTTGCACCTGTGAAACCGCAGCAACTGAAGCCAATGCCTCGCCCCTGAATCCCATGGTTTTGATCTTCTGAAGATCTTCAATTCCTGTAATTTTTGAGGTGGCATGCCGTTCAAAACAATTCCGCGCATCCGTTTCGCTCATTCCCTTTCCATTGTCAACGACTTGCAAAACTGCCTTTCCGGCATCCTCCACAATCAACCTGATCTCTGTAGCACCCGCATCTACTGCATTCTCCAGCAATTCCTTTACTGCACTTCCCGGACGCTGGATGACCTCGCCAGCAGCAATCTGGTTTGCAATGTGGGTGGGGAGAAGGTTGATGAGGTTGGGCATGTTGATTAAAAAGGTTGAGAGAAGTTTAGAGAGGTTGAGGGAGGTTGAGCTTGCCTGCCTAAGGCAGGAGAGGTTGAGGGGTTTGAAGAATGATCAATGTAATCGGGGCTACTGGATTATTTCATCGGTTTTTCAATTGTTGCTTGGTCTAGAAATAATAACTTACAACCTTTATCACTTGCGGAGCACTTTCAGTCCATGAAGCTTTTGCAAGTGACAAAGATTTCAACGTACAAAGTTAACAAAAGACATTGTCATGAGAGCTAGAATTTCCCTTGTTTCGCTGCTGTTTTTGTTTATTTCAATGGTTTCAAAAGGCCAAAACGCTTCAGCTTGGGCTGATAGTGTCATGAAAACATTGTCTCCTGATGAGAAAATTGCACAATTGATCATGGTAAGGCTGTCTTCGATAGACAGCAGAACCAGAACAGTTACCTTCTACGACTCAACAGTGGAGAGGGATATCAGAAAATGGAATATCGGCGGCATCTGTCTTTTTCAGGGAGCCCCTGTAAAGCAGGCCACCATTGTGAACAGGCTACAATCCATCGCCAAAACACCTATCCTTATGGCCATTGATGGGGAAAATGGCGTTGGCATGCGGCTGGACAGTGTGGCAGGACTGCCAAGGATGATGATGCTTGGAGCCTTGCGCGATACCAACCTGGTTTACCGGTACGGAAGCTGGGTGGCAGAACAATGCAGGCAGCTGGGCATCCAGGTAAATTTTGCCCCAGTGGTAGACGTGAACAACAACCCCAACAACCCTGTCATCAACGATCGATCTTTCGGAGAGAATAAATACAAGGTAGCAACCATGGGCATTCAATACATGCTGGGCATGCGCGACAAAGGCGTAATGGGTTCTGCCAAACATTTTCCAGGACACGGCGATGTTGATGTGGACTCGCATTTGGCCATGCCCGTAATCAGCAAATCAAAGGAACAACTGGATAGCCTGGAGTTGTATCCCTTTCAAAAAATATTTGACGCAGGAATTGGCAGTGCAATGATCGGACATCTTTTCATTCCTTCCATAGACAGCAATACGAACAGGGTTGCTTCTGTATCAAGAAAAAGCGTAACGAAACTCTTGAAAGAAGAGATGGGTTTCAAGGGCATCACTTTCACCGATGCATTGGAAATGAAAGGAGTTGCCGATGCTTTTCCAGACCATGCTTCCAGTGTTGAATCTTTGATCGCCGGGAATGATATCCTTTGTCTGCCAGGTGATGTTGAAAAAACAATTTTAAAAATCAAGGGTGCCATTGCAGAAGGTGTACTCAGCTGGATGCAAATTGATGAACATGTAAAAAACGTACTGCAGGCAAAATTTGCTACAGGCCTGGCTCAATGGAAGCCGCTTCCACTGGAAGGACTGGCTACAAGGCTGAACGAAAAAACAGACGGATTAAAAAAAGAGATAGCAGAGAAAGCCATTACACTGGCTAAGCTGGATGACAAAACAGCCTTCCCTTTGCCTGCAGGAAGATCAGCAGATGGCCTTTTGCAAACCACTGGCGCGACAGAAAGCATCAATAAAACTGGACAAACTTTCGGCAATTATGCATTGCTGGAAATTGGCAGGAACAGGAATACAGCATTTGCTGCTGCGATACGGAAGAACTATAACGCTGATGTTTTCATGTTCGACAATTCAAAAACGTCAACTGCTGCAGACAGCCTGATGGGACTCCTCAAAAACTATGACAAAATCATCGTTGCACTGCATGAATTGCCAAGATTCCCTGCCAATAATTTTGGGATCAGCAAAGAAGTGATTCGTTTGGTCAACACAATCAACGCATCAACATCAAGCTCTCTTTTCATTTTTGGAAACCCATATGCAGCAAAGAGTTTTTGCGATGCGAAAAATATCATGATCTGTTATGAAGATGATGCCATCGTTCATGAGGCTGCAGCAAAGATGCTCAGTGGTGCATTGCCAACAGAAGGCACCTTGCCCGTCAGCGTTTGTACCGCTCTGCCTGCAGGGACTGGAATCAATTTGCCTGCAATCGCAAAGCAGATTGTCAGCCGTAAAAAATTCACAACTGGAGGGAATGATAAAATGGCAAAAGTCGACTCCATCATCCAAGATGCCATCCGCAAAAAAGCTGCTCCTGGAATGGCTTTGCTGGTCATCAAAGATGGTAAAATCATTGAGCAGAAAACCTATGGCAACATGAGCTATGATGCTCCTGAAAAGGTGACGCAGGAGTCTGTATATGATATGGCTTCTGTAACGAAGATATGTGCCACTACCCTTTCCATCATGAAGTTGTATGATGAAAAAAAGATCAGACTCGATGGAACCCTTGGTGACTATATTCCCTGGGTTAGGGGATCGAACAAAGCCAACATTACCTTAAGAGAAGTATTGTTGCACCAGGCAGGATTGAAAGCATGGATTCCTTTTTACAAGGAAATCTCAGACAGTGTTACCATGAAGGCAAAGCCTGGTTATTTCAGCAAATCCAACAATTCAAAATACAATGTAAAAGTGGATGACTCTTTGTACATGAGGACCGATTGGAGGGACACCATGATCAGCAGAATCCTTACTTCATCTGTAGATGCCCGCAAACCCTATATCTACAGCGACAATGATTTTATTTTTCTGGGAGAAGTGGTAAAGGCAGTAAGCGGACAATCACTGGACCAATATGCATGGAATAATTTCTACCGTCCACTTGGCTTCAGGAGTACGGGTTTCAACCCCACCGCCTATATCAACAAAAAGACCATTGCACCCACAGAGCAGGATCCTTATTTCAGGGAAAGGTTGGTGAGGGGCTATGTGCACGACCCTGGTGCAGCCATGTTTGGCGGGGTGTCCGGCCATGCCGGTCTTTTCAGCAATGCCTATGAGATTGCCGTTTTGATGGAGATCATCATGAACAAAGGCGTGATCAATGAAAAAAGATTTTTCTCTACAGCCACCATTGATTTGTTCAATTCCTACCAGAGCGATATCAGCAGGCGCGGACTTGGGTTTGACAAACCAGAAAAAGACAATGCAACAAGAAAAGTACCTTATCCCGCGTTGAACATCTCCTCAAAAACATTCGGTCATACAGGATTTACAGGAACCTGTGCATGGGCTGATCCAGAAAAAGGACTTGTATTTGTGTTGTTGGCCAATCGTGTTCATCCAACTGCAAAAAATACATTCGGTGATTTGAACGTGAGGGGGAAGGTAATGGAGGAGCTGTGGAAGTGAGTTGAAGGGGTTGAAGCAGTTGAAGAGGTTGAAGTATATCTTAAACCGCTTAAACCCCTTCAACCTCTTCAACTTTTTTAAAGCATGTTCAACTGAGTTCTTACCACCACCTTTGCAGCCACCCAGGCCTTCTGGTAATTGGGGATGCGGATGCGCTCTTCCATGATGCGCTGGGGCTTGACGGCCTTTATTTTTTTGAAGAGGCTGAGGTAATATTTGTAAGCAAGGTAAACACCGAAACGCGCTGTCAGCGGTAGTTTCAGGATTCCCTCGTAAGCCAGGTGGAAATCATTTTCGATATCACCTTCAATGGATTCCTTCATTTCATGCGTAAAGGAATTGAAATCAACACCAGGAAAATATACCCTGTTCAGTTGCTGGTAATCCGCTTTGACATCCCTTAAAAAGTTGACTTTCTGAAAAGCAGCACCCAATGATTGTGCAGAAGGTTTAAGCTTCTCGTATTCGTTTATATTTCCGTCGCAGAAAACATAAAGACACATCAGGCCAACCACTTCCGCACTGCCATAAATGTATTCTGCGTAGCCAAGGGCATCATACTTGGCCTTGTTGAGGTCAAACTCCATGCTCTTGAAAAATGCTTCAACCAATGCCAGGTCAATATTATAACGGTTGACCGTCAACTGAAAACTTTGCAGAATAGGGTTAAGGCTGATCCCTTGTGAGATGGCTTCGTAGGCATCCTTTTTAAAATCGGCAAGCAAGGTTTCCTTGTCAAAATCATGAAATGTATCCACAATTTCATCCGCAAACCTTACAAAACCATAAATATCATAGATAGGCCCCTGAATATCGCCATGCAGCAGTTTGATGGCACTGCTGAATGAGGTGCTGTAGCGCTGTGTGGTTACGCGACTGCACTCGTGGGCAACATTATGAAAGATTCCTATCATGATTCAATTAGTGGATTATGCAAGTTTTGCCTTTCAAGTTAAACAATAACCCCGAAAAACCTCAATTTGTTCAACAGAATAACTGAATAATTTATGATTATCCGTTTTTCTTTTATCGTTTACCATTTTCTTTATCGACCAATTTTGCAACTACTTCGCCACTGATCAGGCTGGGAGGTACTCCAGGACCAGGAACCGTAAGCTGACCGGTATAGTAAAGATTTTTCACTTTTTTGCTTTTGCAAGATGGCTTGAGGATGGCAGTCTGCATCAAGGTATTGGCCAAGCCATAGGCATTGCCCTTAAATGCATTGTAGTCATCCACGAAGTCAGTGTATGAATAGGACCGCTTGTAAACGACATGGTTTCTTATGTCTACACCGGTTCTTTGATGCAGGCGGTCACTCAGAAGATTGAAATAATGCTCCCTGATCGAAGCGTCGTCACCATCCAACCCAGCAGCAATGGGAATCAGGAAAAAAAGATTTTCTGAACCTTCCGGCGCCTGGGTAGGATCTGTTACAGAGGTTGCACTCAAATAAAAAAGAGGAGATTTGGGCCAATCAGGATGGGTGTAAATTTCAGCAGCATGTTCATTGAAATCTACATCGAAGAACAAAGAATGATGGGGTAGATCAGGAATCTTTGTATTGATGCCCACATAATAAATGAGGCAGCCGGGAGCCATGACACGTTTTTCCCAATAGTCATCAGAATAGCTCCTGTATTGCTTTTCAAGCAGTTTGGTTTCGATAAAATGATAATCCGCGCCACCAATCACTACATCTGCGTTGTATTCTTTTCCAGCTTCAGTAATCACTTTGGTTGCCATTCCATTTTCAACAATGATCGAAGATACATTTTGGTTGAAATGAAACTGAGCACCCTGCTCTACAGCAAGCTTGTGCATCCCTTCTACTATTTTGTACATGCCGCCACGGGGAAACCATGTTCCCAGCTTGACATCTGCATAATTCATGAGGCTGTAGAGTGCTGGTGTATTTTCAGGAAGAGCCCCAAGGAATAAGACTGGAAACTCCATCATCTGCCTCAGCTGTGGGTGCTTGAAAAATTTTCCGATATGGGACTTGATGTTGTTGAACACATCAAGCCGGAACAATCCTGCAATGAGTTCCTTGTCTACAAACTCCAGCAAAGACTGACCGGGTTTGAAAACCAATTTGTTTACGCCAACCCGGTATTTGTATTCAGCTTCTGCCATGAAGGCATCCAGTTGCTCGCCTGCACCAGGCTCTAGCTGATCAAACATCTTTTTTAAAGAGGCATAATCCGATGGAACATCCATCTGGCTTTGTTCCCAGTAAATTCTATAGGAAGGATCCAAACGGATCAGGTCATAATAATCTAAGACTTTTTTCCCGAAACATCCAAAAAAACGGTCAAAAACATCGGGCATCCAATACCAGCTGGGGCCCATGTCAAAACTAAAACCTTCTTTCTTGAAATGCCTGCACCTTCCACCTGGTTGGTCATGCTTTTCTAAAACATCCACTTCCCAACCAGCCTTAGCCAGGAATGAGGCAGCAGAGAGTCCTGCGAACCCGCTACCAATTACGATTGCTTTTTTACCCACACTGGAAAGTTAAGCTAAAACTTGCTGATTTGGTTTTTCAGCAGTCTTCTTGCAAAGTGAATACGGCTCTTGATGGTACCCAAAGGTTCTGTGAGCATATCAGCAATTTCATGGTATTTGTACCCTTCAAAATAAAGCATGAAAGGCTGTTTGAATATGCTGGGCAACTCGTGAATGGCCTTGTTGATGTCTTTCATCCTCATGGAAGTTTCCGCACCATTGGGAACAGCAGACTGATTGTGGTCGAGCAGAAACTCGTTGGGACTGTTGTCGAAAATGGTATTCTGCTTGGACTTGCGGCGGTAATTGTTGATGAAGATGTTGCGCATGATGGTGTACAACCATGCCTTGATATTGGTGCCAACACTGTACTTGTCTTGATTGGACAGTGCACGGAACATGGTCTCCTGAAGCAAATCTTTCGCAGTCTCCTGATCCTTCGTGAGGGTTACCGCAAAAGGCCTGAGGTATTCTGAGTTCTGGAGAAGAAGCTGGTTGAATTCCTGTGTTGACATACCGCTTTGTTTAATTGTTTGTAGTGTGAAATTAAACAAAACAAGCATAGGATGATTCATTTTTGTTTAATTTTTTTTACCCTTTTATTAAACAAAATGATATCACTGATAATCAATACTTTAACTCAATGCTTTGGTAGAAATAGTTGGATAAATGGCAAAATAATGGGCAAAAAAATACAAGCCTTGTTGGGGCTTGTATTATATGAATGAGCAAAATATGATCAATCAGACCAGGTCTGAAATAAAGGATGTTACTTCTTGCAATGAACGCTTGAAATGAATTTCTGAAGGGATCTTATGTTCATACGTGGCCGCAAGGCGTCCAGAGATGATCAAAGGGGTTTGAGCAAAACGTTTGAGTGATTGTTGAATAAACTTGTCAAAATTGAAAACGCTTGAAACCGATGTCAGGTGGGTATAAATAAAGTCAGGTTGCTTGTGTTTGACGACATATTCCACATCATCCAAAGGAACGTTTGCCCCAAGATAGTAAACATACAAGCCGCGGCTTTTCAGCAAATATTGAATGAACAAAAGCCCCAGTTCATGGTATTCACCTTCTGGGAGAAACAGGAGACCTGTTTTTTTCAGGGTAAACATCGGAGAGACCGCTTCTGTACCAACGATGAGTTTTTGCCTGATGATGTTGGACACCAGGTGCTCCTGGGCAGGATTGATATGGCCTGTAATCCACAAAACGCCAATCCTTTCCATGAAGGGGAAGATGATCTGGTGGATCGTCTTTTCAATGCCCTTTGCACGGATATGCTCCTCCAAAATGGCTTCAAATCCTTCAAGGTCCATGTCTACCATGTTTTGGATCAATCCATTGACGATGCGTTCCTGCTGGGCCTGTACGTCATTGATACTGAGGATTTTATTGCGAATATCCTCCTCACTCATCTTATCGATG
>CALPWM020000086.1 GCA_943327275.2 Chitinophaga pinensis | reverse complement strand
GAAGTTTAACCTTTCAATTTCCTAATAGTCACATACTCAATCATCGCATTATAGTTGCATCTTTAGTCTGTAAGGGGAGCTACACTGGACAAGCCATTCGCCGCGGCGAATGGCTTTTTCTTTGTCTATCAGTGTGTTAGGCGTGGTGCAACTTTTTATTTTTTCTTTAATTAACTTTAGAACAAATCTCACTTTTTTGTGATAAAGACCATTGCGCCTACTTCTCCAATTCTATCTAAGTATATTGAATGCTTTTATATTTATGAAAGCAAGTCTGACTCAATCTTCAGTTATGTAGCATTCCCCCATTTCAATACAGGACTTTCATTTTTCAAGGGAGCATCTGTTCATAGACAAAATTGGTCTATTCAAATTTCGGGGAACTCCGATTTGGATGTACATATTGAAATACTTGGAAAGTACACAACGCCCATATTGTTGGAATATAAAGGGCAATTAAGGGAAATTTCTATAGTATTCAAACCATTGGGCTTGAATCGATTTTTTTTGGATAATTATAATTCAATAGCACCTGATTTTTCTCAAGAATTAAAGAATGAACTATGGAGGCAATTTGGAGAAAGTTTATTTTCAGGTAATGATGATATTAGTAAAATCGAATCATTTCTGCTTTCTCAATTTTGGGACAATCAAGAGCTATCCAGTATTGAAAATTCGTTGACATTATTGGAAAATAGTAATGAGCAAATTTCGATTTCTGATATTGCAATTAAGGTAGGACTTAATCTAAAAACATTCCAAAGACATTTCCAAAAACATATGGGTTGTAGCCCTGTGGAATATCGTAGAATTTGTAGATTCAGAAGCTCATTAACCAACAAATTGAATAATACACAATTAAAGAATTTAACGGAAATAACCTATGAAGAAGGTTATTATGACCAGTCTTATTTGATTAAGGAGTTTCGGAAAATTACAAACCATAACCCGAAAGACTTTTTTAAGTCAACAAGTAAAGTGGATGGAGATAAGATTATTGGGGAAATAAAGTAGTGTCTTAAAAGTACAATTTTTATAAAATTCCGACTCATATTTTTGAGATCAAATAAGCGACATCTCAATGAAAACATCATTTAACAAATTTCTTTACATTGGATTTTTACTCTTAGGTCTGTTTCAGGCACTTTTTTCTAAAGATTATATACAAGCAGCTTCTTCTCTTGGGATTGGATTAGCGTTTGACCCATTCAATCCAGAACAAAAATGGAATGATAGACCAACTTGGCAAAAGGCAATTCTGATTATTCACCTGGCCCTGGTCGCTGCAATGTTTGGATTTGGCATAGGGTTAAATGACAAATAGACCTCTTACAAATTTGCATGAAGTTCACTCTTTTCAAATACTGATAGTCGCATACTCAATCATCGCATTATAGTTGCATTTTTCAAGGAAAAGGGGAGCCACTCTGGACAAGCCATTCGCCGCGGAGAATGGCTTTTCTTTGTCTATCAGTGAGTTAGGCTAGCTGCATCTTTTTGTTTTTCATCTCACTTTTTTGAAAAGACAGGGATCACCTTAATGTAGAAATTCTTCCACTTTTTCGTTCACAAAACAGGATTTGTAGCCTTATTTCGACATCAGAATTTATTAATGATGAATTTTTAGCCCATTTTCATCATAAAAAAATACTAATGTTGAACTTGACACCTTAAAAACACAGCTGAAATTAAAACAAATAATAAACTCATCATCATAGCCAACAAGAAGGATACTGCCTTTAATCAACTCCCAGACCAAGTATAAGACAGATCATTTATTTGTAATTTTAGTTATGGAAAGATTTATAGGTCAATTTTCAATTTTAGTTAAAGATTATGACGAGGCATTGGATTTCTATATAAATGTCCTTGGTTTTCAATTAGTTGAAGACACTGTCTTATCACCTGATAAAAGATGGGTAGTGATAAAACCATCCAATACAAAAAGTCAAGGTTGTAATTTGCTTTTAGCCAAGGCCTCAAATCCAACCCAAGAAATATATATTGGTAATCAAACTGGCGGCAGGGTATTCCTTTTTTTATATACAGATGATATTAACAGGGATTATGATTTGCTGATAAATAATGGTGTAAAGATAGTAAGAAACCCAAGTGATGAACGCTATGGAAGGGTCCTTGTTTTCAGTGATTTGTATGGTAATCTATGGGACCTGATTGAACCTAAATAAAGAGGTTTGTCATTTTTAAAAGTTGCATCATCTCTGGGTATTTTTGCCTTATGGAAGCAAAATGACGCATAAATGTCGCCTTTATGTCAATAGTTTATTCATTTAGTAATATCATATTTGCAATATGAAATTTGGTGATAGATTAAAAGAGTTAAGAACAGGTTTGAATTACTCCCAATCGGAACTTTCTGAAAAAACAGGTTTAACGCTTAGAACAATTCAAAGAATTGAGAACAATGAAGTAAAACCAAGTCTTCATTCTATTAAAGTAATAAGTGACGCTTTGGATGTTGCATCGTCTGAATTCGTAAATACAACCGTTACCAAACCGTATGAAATTAATTTCACCTTTAAAATCACAGATATGAATCAGTTCTTAAATGACTTAAAAGTCTTGGTAAAAACCCACTGGAAATCAATTTTCATTATTGTTTTAGCAATTTATCTATTTACAAGTTATACTGATATAAAGTCGGGTATTATCGATGCTTGGAGTGGGAAGTAATTTCTACAATTTGGCTCGAATTTCAAAACCGTAATTCTCTTATAGCTAAATGCGAGTTTATCGTATTATAGCTGCATCTTTCATCTGTAAGTGGAGTCAAAGTGGAAAAGCCATCAGCAATACTGACCTTTTCTATGTCTATCAGTGCATCTTTTCAGTAGTTGCTTTGACTGGATTGAAGTTATTAAAACTGTTTTCCACTTAATTTTCTAAATAATCTAGTATATAAGATTTACAAGATGCGTAAGCTTCCCAAACTGCCTTACACCAAATTTCAATTGCCTGATCTTTTTCTCTTCCTTGCTCTTTTGTTAAAACGTCTTCAATGGTGAAGCTTTCCCTATTTTCGGGAAGAACAAAAGGTGAAAATTCCTTTTTTCGATTTGACAAACGAATATGCTCTAATTGCACTTCTTTCCCCGTATATCCTTTCTCAACATAAAGATATAAACCAATTAGAGCAAAATAAATTGTAATCCATTTGGTTTTTTCATTTGCATTTTGAGCTGCAAAGGCATCTACAACATGTTGATGTATAAAATTTGGGCTTGGATGAGCCAGAGTATAAAAAGCCAACTGATTGTATAACTCTTGTTTATCCAATGACTATTTGGCTTTATCAAAAACAGTAGTCCAAGAACGCACGTCGTCGAATATGTTTGAATTTGCATTGGCCTGAACAATGATCGACTTGCCGTCATTACTCAAATTCCAAACCTCTTTTACATAAACGAATGCTTTTTTCTGAACAGCAACATTATACGGAGTGGGAACCGTCAGGTGTACAATTGAGTTAATCGTCATGATTTGTCCATCTGCTGAAAACTTAACTGTAGACTTCTTGCCTCTTTCCTTACCTTGATTAATATGATTTTCTTTGCCATCGAAGGTCAACTGTTCATGGGTAGTCAATGCTGCGCCAGGCGTCGTGGTTGGTATTTCTATGGTTAGAAAATTAGGCTGCTGTGATATTTTCATTGTTTTAGAGAGCATGCGATCACCCTCGTCATAAGAGCAAACAATATTTCCGCCCATGCTTATTGTCTCTTTAGATTTCCATTCTCCAGAAAAGTTAGCATGCTGTATAGCTTTTTTTTGCTGAGCTTGAATGGGAAAATATATTACTCCCGTTAATAGAATAATGAGTAAGGTATCAACGGATATTTTATTTTTCATCAATTCTTTTTGATAGTTTTTCTATTTTGTACAAAGTCGAAAATTGCACCGATAAATACTCCAAATGCTAACCCAAATCCACTAGCGGTAGCAATGTTTCCAAAAACAATTCCATAGGCAGCCCCAAATACTACTCCAAAACAAGAACCCAGTGCAATGCCATTTCCTGCATTCTTATATTTTTTTGTTCCATTGCTGTTTATTGAAATCATTTATTCTTCAAGATACAGCATTTTCTGATAGCCACATATTCAATCGGCCTAATGCAGTTGCATCTTATTGATGACGCCTATATTTCAATTATTGACTCATATCCTATTTGCAAATAAATTTGGGTGCAATACAAAAAATAATAACATGTTTTAATACCTCTCTATAAGAAATTTTATAATAGATAGATTAAACTACTGGAACAATTCAGTGGTTATTTATACTTATATAAAATTACTGTTATGAAAAAGACTATCGCCTTATTTACATTTTTTTGTGTGGCAGTTACCTCATGCACAATTATTCGTCAAGGAGAAGTAGGTGTGAAAAGACGATTAGGAAAAATTGATCCTGAGTATGTTCAACAGGGCGCTAACGGATATAACTTTTTGACGACAACTATTATAAAAGTTCCAACCAGAACAGTTAACATTGAAGTAAAACCTGATCTGCCATCAAAAGAAGGCTTAACCATCAGATCAGAAATTTCAATCTTATACAGAATGAAACCTGAGGCAGCTCCAAAAATTGTGCAAAATATAGGGCTCAATTATGAGAGTGAAGTAATCTTACCTGTATTCAGATCAGCAGCGGCAGATGTAACTGCAAAATTTCTTGCAAAGGATATGCACAGTGGAGAAAGAGGGCAAATAGAACAAGCCATACGCAAGGAAATGACAGAAATTCTTGAGCCCGCAGGATTTGTCATTGATAATGTTCTTATGAAAAGTATAAAGCTGCCTGATGGACTTGCAAGAACAATCGAAGAAAAACTACAAGCAGAACAGGAAGCACAAAGAATGGAGTTTGTAAAAGAAAGAGAGAAAAGAGATGCAGAAAGAAGAATAATTGAAGCAGAAGGGAAAAAAGAAATAGCCCGTATTCAAGCAGAAGGTGAAAGAAACGCATCAATTATTCAAGCTGAGGGAAGAAAATCAATAATAGAGATTGAAGCTCAGGGTAAAGCAAATGCCATGAAAATTGAAGCTACGGCTATAAAGATGGCCAATGACACGATAAACAAAACACTTACTCCTTCCATCCTAAAACTGAGACAAATCGAAGCTTTCCGTTCGCTATCAAACAGCAATAACTCAAAACTAATCTTGACTGATGGGAAAACTCCTTTCTTGTCACTGCCAGATAAATTTTAGTGCAGAATGTAATTGAGGACTCTACTGCGTGTGAAAAAGATATACTTAAATTAGTATAACTCTCATAACCTGCAATCAATTATTTTTACTACATAAATAGTTGACATGAGAGGCAGTTTCATCTTATCCGCATTGCTGAGCCTTACAGCCTGTTTTGGGCAAATAGATAACCACTTAAATGCCCAGACACCCAAAGAACTGGTTGCCGATAATGGGAAGCTGACCGTGAAATTCGACCTAACCCGAGGCGGTGCTATTTCCTGGATATCCAATTCAGGATCTCAACGCAGTTTTGTAAATATTGCAGACGAAGG
The DNA here is from genome assembly GCA_943327275.2 of Chitinophaga pinensis. Lineage (GTDB taxonomy): Bacteria > Bacteroidota > Bacteroidia > Chitinophagales > Chitinophagaceae > Pollutibacter. Next base: position 3,084 of record CALPWM020000086.1, on the reverse strand, counting down.
CCGCTATATACAACAATCCTATTATGCCGGCAAAAGCCTGGATCGAAAGGCAGAAGGTCAATCACCCAATTGGTCGCCATGGGCATGGAACCCGATTCAGGTAGGCGATGCCTTTCGCAATCGGGCCAAAATTCTCGACTACAAACAATCAAAGGATACCTTGTATGTGAAATGCATCCCCATGCAATGGGATATGAACAACCGCCCTGCCGAAGCGGAAATGGAACAGTGGACATTCTTGAAAGGAAATATATTGACCATCAGAAACCGCCTCACTTGTCATCGTACAGATGAGATTTATGGCGAAGGTTTGATGCTTAACCAGGAATTACCAGCTGTTTATCCAATCTCTGCTTTGAAAAATCTTTTTACCTATGAAGGGAATGCCCCCTTTACCAATCAGGATTATAAAAAGTTGGAAGTAAAGAATCTTTCCAGTGGATTTTGGGGAAGATACAAGGAAGTATCAGAAAACTGGATGGCATTTGTTGATGATGCAAATATTGGAATGCTTGTTTACAATCCAAAATGCACCATGTTTTTGGCTGGAATGGCTGGAGTACCCGGTAAAGAAGCGTCAGATGGATCAACTTCCTACATAGCACCGATTAAAGATGAGATCCTTAATAAAAATTCTATTTACGAATATGAATATTATATTTTAATCGGTTCTTTGGCTGAAATGAGAAAACAGGTCTATGAGATCAAAAAGAACCTGAAATAAATCTCCATCATTGTTGCAACATTTCAAGAATCAGTTTTCCGAATTACATATTGAATATCAAACCAAAACATTGAACTTGGATTAAAAAGCTTCCCCAATAAAGAAGTAGTATCCATTGCCCTCACGGGTAAAGGCAATATCAAAGCGAACGAAGATATCCTTTGATTTAAAGACGAGGTATCTGGCTCCTACGCCGCCAGCCATTTTGAACTGTGAGGATACAATTTTATCTGTTGTTGGCGCAACTGTTGCACCAGAAAGGAATGCGGCTGTACCCCATCGATTACTGAAGGCAAATGGAAGAAACCTGTATTCGGCTTGTGCTGCAACCATGTTTTTATCTCTGAACCTTCCCAGATAGTATCCGCGCATCATGCTCTCTCCACCCATCATGGCCATTTGATTAAAAGGTACATCCCCATTATTCAACATTGCAGATCCCTGTAAAGCAAGCACATCTTTTGGATTGATACCTTTCCTAAAATAACGGATATCAAATTGTGTACTGCGAAACGAGTTAGTGCTGCCAAGTGAAGAAGAATAATTGAGATATGCCAGTTCTGCAAACAATCCCTCTCTGACATTCATTACATTTTTTCTGTTGTCATAGACCAATCCCATACCCATACCCATGTTGCTCGCACCCTGGTAACCCCTGGGATAGGTATAGTTGAGTGGATCATTTTTGGTAAATGAAACGTCATACATGCGTTGAAAATCAAATTCAGCGCCAACATAAAAATTTCTTTTAATTTTCCGAAGAACCCGCTCCCTGAGTTGAATATTGGAATTGTCTACAACGGCATAACCCTGCTCAGGAGCACCAATCCCAATGCCATAGTATTTCATGGGGAAATACTGAAATTTCCCTTTACCTAGAAAAAACCATTTTTCTCCGTCACCATAGATAGCATGGTCCAACCAGAGTCCATATTGTTTTTCTGCAGTGTAAAAACTGAAAGTATTGATCTCACTGAGTCGGTTTTGACGATTGTTCTTGGCATAAAAAAGAAAAAGATTGACAAGGCCAATTTCAGTTTTTGTTTCCGGCGTATAGGCAAGCGTGGGATAAATCAAGAAATTGGCCTTTCCAGAACTGTCTTCAAACTTCGCAGTGATGATTTCTTTTTTTTCAACAATAAAATTTTTCAGTTTTTGCCCGCGAACGGCAGCTGGTATAAAAATGCATATAAAAATAACGCCCAAGTACCTGGTTAGTCTGTAGTGTATACACGATGCCCACTTCCGCTGGTTAATCATCAAATTTTTGATTTTCAAACCATAAAGTTAAGCGTCTTTAAGGTAGCAGATTGATTTAAAAAGTGAACCTCTTGATCAAATGGCTAACGAAAAGGCAGATGGATCCTGGCAGTTATTGGCATAAAAGACAAGATCTCGTTGAGAACAAACGCCAGGGTAATCCCCATGAAGACCTTGCATGTCGCGGATCAATTGGAAATGAAGATGTGGTGGCCATCCTCCATTTTCAGTGGGTTTCCCCAGGTGGCAAAGCAGCTGACCAGCTGCTACCGGAGATCCCACTTCTAGATGATCTAAATCGACACTTGATAAATGTCCATATAAACTATAGATTTTCTCAGCAGGATGATACAAAATAATCGTTGGGCCATAATTTCCAGGACCATGATTAACCTGAAAGCTGTGAACTTCTCCTTCTAATGGGGCAAAAACAGGTGTGCCAGCAGTTGTCCAAAAATCCATGCCAAGGTGAATATTCCTGAAGTCTTCAGCTGCCGTTGCAAAATTCTCGTATGATTCATAAATGACCCGGTGTTCGAGGTAACCACCAAAACCAATCCTTCCTGCCAATTTCTCCGTTATGTAATCACAGAATGCAGAAATATTACCATAGATGGATGCATTTAATTCCAGATTGGTAGCACTTAAATCAAGTGCTAGACTATTACTTGCGCTTAAAGGTTCAGAAAAGAGGTGATGAATCAAAAGAAAATTGTTTAATGGCTAACTGTTACTTAGCATTTTAATAAGTTCCGTCTCCGTTTTTTTAACAGCGATGAAATTCGGTCCGATAAAATCCTCGTATTTAAAATGGTATTCCCTGAACTCTACAAGCTTTGGAAAAATTTTACCAACGATATATCCATTCGCTTCAAAAAAGTTATAATAATCAACCAGTAATTTCTTGGTTGAAATATTGATATAACCGTATTCAAATTGTATAGCCTTGATAACCCCATGCCTAATGGCATTTTCAAATCCGATCAGGGCATCATATTCTGCACCTTCAACATCAAGTTTCAAAAAATCAATCGAATCAATCTGATTGTCTTTTATAAAATCATCGCCCCGAACCAGTTCGATTTTTTGTTGCTGATCAG
>CALPWM020000085.1 GCA_943327275.2 Chitinophaga pinensis | reverse complement strand
GTCAACCTCGACATCCAGAAATATGTGGTATTGCCGGGTATTGCCATGTATTTCGCAGGCCAATGGATTGTGAACCTCAACTACTGGGGTTGCAACCAATACATCACGCAAAGGGCCCTGGGCGCGGATTTGCAGACTGCCCGCACAGGTATTCTTTTTGCAGGATTCATCAAACTGCTGATGCCTGTGATTGTGATGCTTCCCGGTATCGCGGCCTATGTTTTGTTCAAAAACGGTTACCTGCCCCAGTTGGAAGGCGGTAGCAAAGATGGTGCCTATTCCGCCATCCTTGGCTTTCTTCCCGCAGGGCTGAAAGGCCTTTCCATAGCGGCTTTGACAGCAGCCATTGTGGCTTCGCTGGCAGGAAAAGCCAACAGCATCTCCACCATTTTCACCCTGGATATTTTCAAGAAGTACATCAACAAGGAAGCCGATGAAAAGAAACTGGTATGGACTGGACGTTTGGCCATTGTTGCCTCCATGTTTGTAGCACTGCTGTTTACCTGGAAAGATTCTTTGGGCATCGGCGGCGAAGGTGGATTCACCTTCATCCAAAAATACACCGGCTTCATCAGCCCTGGTGTTTTTGCCATGTTCATCCTGGGGATGTTCTGGAAACGCACAACCGGTACAGCAGCCCTGGTGGGTGTAGTGCTTGGCTTTGTATTGGCCATCTTCTTCAACAATTATGCGGTGGGCATTTTCGGAAAAGAAACCCTGCTTTATACCGCATACGAATACCAGAAAATGGAAGGCGGCATCGTAAAGACAGTCGTTGAAATTCCATTCCTGATCAACATGGGCTGGTCTTTCGTCCTTACTGTTGGCACCATGGTACTGATCAGTCTGGCGGGTCCGAAAGTGAATCCAAAAGCATTTGAAACAGACAAGTCGATGCTGAAACTGAAACCCCAAACCATTGCCCTGATTGTGGCAACCCTGATGATTCTTGCAGCATTGTATGTGCGATTCTGGTAAGATATCCTGTTTTGTTTAAGCAAAAGCCTTCCAACCTTGGAAGGCTTTTCTTTTTTCGTGATTAATTGGTCACCTTTGTGCCCATGCCGCAGCCTTCCTTCTTATTGACCACGCTCAATGCCAAGTACATCCACATGAATCTGGCGATCAGGCTGCTTTACGAACTGAACAAGGTGGATGAAAGATTGACCTGGAAAGAGTTCACCATCAAGGAGAACCCTGATGAAATCGCATCCCATTGCAGCAGTTTCGATGTGGTTTGTTTCAGCTGTTATATCTGGAACATCACCCAAACATTGGTCGTGGCTGAAAAAATCAAACAGCTGAATCCCGCCACAAAAATATTGCTGGGTGGCCCGGAAGTAACCTACGATTGGCAGGCGGTCATTCAACTGGATTGTATCGACTTCATCGTAACCGGAGAAGGCGAGATTCCCTTTTCTGCCTTTCTGCAACAGTATCCGAAGGTTGGGTCGATCAACAATATCGTATCCAAACAAAACAATGACCTGATCTATCAGCAACAAGGGATTAACTTTCCGCTGGAGCAATACGCCAATACCAATCCCTACCAAAACGACGATCCTGAAACCCTTCGCAACAGGGTGCTTTACATCGAGACCTCAAGGGGTTGTCCTTACAAATGCGAATTCTGCCTGGCCAGCCTGGACAATGGCGTCCGCTACCTGCCCACCGATCACATCAAGAGCAATCTCCTTTACCTGATGACCCATGGACGGGTGATCAAGTTTCTGGACCGCACCTTCAATGTCAAAAAGGATTTCACGCTGGATATTTTTCAGTTCATCCTCGACCATGCCCGTCCAGACAATGTTTTCCAATTCGAGATCACTGCAGATATCTTGCATCCCGCGATCATGCAGTTCATCAAGGAGAAGGTTCCAAGGGGGATGTTCCGTTTTGAAATCGGCATCCAAACGGTCAATCAAAAGGCCAACCTGGAGGTGAGCCGTAAACAGAATTTCGATAAAACAAAGGGCGTGATCCTCGAACTAAAGGACCATGTGGACATGCACCTGGACCTGATCGTGGGTTTGCCGCTGGATTATTGGAACGACATCAAATTCAGTTTTGAAGAGGTGTTCAAACTCTTCCCTCCGGAACTGCAACTGGGCTTCCTGAAATTCCTGAAAGGCACACCCGTACGCGACAAGCACCAGGAACATGGATATGTTTTTGCTCCTGTTGCTCCTTATCAGATCATCAGGAGCAACTACCTCTCTGAACAGGAACTGGCAGACATTACACTGCTTGAACACGCACTGGAAATATACTGGAACAAGCCAAGGTTGTACCATACACTCAAGTATGTAACTGCCCAATACAGCATCTTCGATTTTCTGTTGGGGCTGGGCCGTCAGTTTCAACTGAAACACGGGAAATTCATCGGCTTCAGCCTTGAAAAAGTATATGAAATTGCTGCAGCATTCATTGAATCAAGTTACCCGAACGACCCGGTATTGAAAGAACTTCTTGCCATTGACCATTGGCTGCAACACAAGATCAAGCCTTCCAAAAGCTTTTTACAGGAGTACGATAAAAAAGAAAAATTCGCCCTGCTCGATGCATACAAACTTCCCCACCAAACTTGCCGCTATGCAGTAGCACCCATCAATTTCGATTTCGGATTGTGGGAGCGGGAAAACACCATCGCTACTTCATCATCTGTGCTGGTCATTGCTTTTGATGGTCAGACCAAATCAAAAGTATTGGATCTTTCAGCATTGGAGATTGCCTAATCGGTAAAGCTTTGTTGGTAAGCCAACATGATAAGGTGCATGTTTCCTGAAGGTTGCTGCAGGAATGTATACCCAAGACTGAAAGAATGTTTTTTTGATGGCTTGATGTGCAGCCAGGCACCCGTCCTGTTTTGGTTGAAAGCCCAATGCCCATGTTGGCGTTGTACCATCAGCTCATCATAGAGCTGCAGATCCAAACGGGGGTTCAGGGTGTGTACAAATGCAGTTCTGTACCTGAACCGATGGGCGGTGAAGCTTGCGTGTGCTGAGGTGGCATCAAACCAGCGCTGTTCAATCCTGATGCGTTGCGTCCATTTGAGTTTTCCCAACTGGTCTTGCCTCACCAATTCTTCCCAGATCCGGTTCTCCGCACCAAAAGCGGGCCTGTCTTTTTCAACCCTTGAAGCAAAGAGAGCATATCCCCCGGCTGCATTCCAGTGCTCAGAAAAATAGTGCCGAACGCCGGTCCTGTATAACCACAATGTTGCCCTTGCGCTGGTTTCAATTGTTCGATAGCCTGCATCCTGGTGCCATTCCCAGTTTTTGATGCGCAGGGGTGCCTGAGCAGAAAACCATATGCTGGATGACTGGGCTTGCACCATGCAAGAAAAGAAAGACAAAAAAAAAGCCGCGTGAAATTTCACGCGGCAAATATCCTAAATCTTGTAGTACTGTTCCCAACCTTTTCTTGGTGGTTCGCCGACCAGCAATTGGTTGGCAAGTTTGTTGTTGGTGATCTGTTTTTTCTTCCTGTCAAATTTCAATGTTGTATTGAGCATTTGAGAAAGCACACCCAAACAGAATACCTGGCTCAACGGACCTGCAATGGCAAACGGAGAACGGGTCTCCTCCTGGCCCAGACATGCCTTCAGGAAGTTGGCATAGTGGTTGGATGGGCTCACGGGTACTTCAGGAAGCCTGGAAGCCATTTCCTTGGCTTTTTCTTCCGGAATGATGGACAATGTACTACCATGAGAACCGCCCTTGAAGATCAGGTCCTTGCTGTAGATGATCTTTCCAGGATTCAACTTCTGTGATTGGATGGCTCCATTGCTTGGCGCAGGAATATTTGAATCCAACTTTGCAGAAGAACCATATCCTTCCGGCAAAGGAGGAAGGTTGTTCAAGCCATCGTACCAAGTGATGTCACAGGCTGGCATCCCTTTGCGCTCAGGGAATTTGAACAAGATGGTAGACGAATACGGGTAGAAGAACTTATTGTGCTGATCTGCCCTCAACATGCTGATTTCTGTTGGAAGCCCAAGGTCCAAAAACTGGTGAGCAGTATCAATCAGGTGAGCACCCCAATCTCCGAGGGCACCCATTCCGAAATCATACCAGCAACGCCATTGGCCATTGTGGTAATCGTGGTTATAATCGTGCTCTTTCACTACGCCATGCCAGGTATCCCAGTCAAGTGTTGTAGGGATAGCCTCTTTGGCAGGGAGACTTTTGATCTTAGGATCGAAGGCATGCCAGCGACGCGCCGAGTTCATGTGTGCCGTGATAGCGGTCACATCCTTGATGATACCAGCCTCAGTCCAGGCCTTGAATTGAAAATAGTTGGCTTCGGAGTGGCCTTGGTTACCCATTTGTGTAACCAGCTTGCTGTGTTTTTTAGCAGCCTTCATCATCAGTTCAACCTCGTTGAAGGTGCGCGCCATCGGCTTTTCAACATATACATGCTTGCCCAAAGAAAGGGCCATCATGGTAATGGCAAAATGCGAATGGTCGGGAACACCGATGCTCACCGCTTCGATTTCATTACCCATTTTATCGAACATCTTGCGGAAATCCTGGAACCTTGGCACATCAGGAAACTGTTTCAACACAGCCTGTGTTTGGGGAGCGCCCATGTCTACATCACAGAAGGCTACAAATTCAGCAAGACCAGATTTGTGGAACTGTATCAGGTCGGAAGCGCCCTGGTTACCAATACCAATGCAAGCGAGTTTTACTTTTTCGCCAGCCTTGCGGTTGGACCTTGCCTGTGTAAAAAGGGAAGGCATGGATGCAGCTGCCGTTACAAGCGCTGTATCTTTTAGAAATTTACGGCGTGAATCGTTGTTCAACTTCATTTGACAATCGTTTGAAATAAATGTAAAAAATACCTGATTCTAAATATCGTATAAAAATGAATGTGAAGGATGCCCTGTTGAACTTAGACGGTTTAATTCTGCTAAAACCTTTTCGTAGGATTTCCCTCCACAAGTAAGGATTATTGAATGGACAATTCAGTGGCAACGGGAAAATGATCAGAAGGGAACTTGCCGAAATATGTGTCGGTCAGGACGGCCCATTTCGCAACCTTAAAATGAGTGCTGACAAAAACATGGTCGATCACATCCTGGCGGATGCCATCAGCACGAAAGCTGCTGAAGCTCCCATTGGGCTGGTAGACCAGCTTGGCCAGACCATGGCTGTCTTTCAAGATACCGGAGGATGCCATGTGTCGGTACCATTCGCTTTCCCGGTTTCCATTGAGGTCGCCCATAAAAACCACCGGCTTATCTCCTGCAATCGATTTGATTTTCTCTAGGATCAGCTTACTGCTTTCGACGCGCGCTACAACACCCTGGTGATCGTAATGGGCATTGAAAACAAAAAATTCCTTTCCTGATTTTTTATCTGTCAGCTTCACCCAGCTGCAGATCCTGTTGAGTTTTGCATCCCAACCGGGGCCTACTTTTTCGGGAGTGGTTGACAACCAAAAGTCACCGCTGGCTTGAAGGCTGTATTTACTGGTTTTGTAAAAAATAGCGGAATGCTCTCCGGCAGATTTTCCGTCATCCCTTCCAAGGCCATGATGGGCAAATCCTTTCAAGCCGGCCTGCAGGTCATCCACCTGATTCTTCAATGCTTCCTGCACACCCATTATATCAAAATTGTGGTACTTGATTAACGCAAGCACAGGGTCCTTTCTGTCTTTCCAGAGGTTTCCACTGTCGCGGGGATTGTCGTACCGAATGTTAAAGGTTGCTGCGCGCATGGCTTGTGCTTTCAAATCAATGAATTGAAAAAAGGCTATAAAAAACAGGAATACAATTTTACGCATGGGAGTTGTTTGAAACCCAATTTAATCCTTTTCCCCTTCAATCATTTTACAAGATGGCATTCAATACCAAAACGCCCGCCAGTCCAAGGATAGAGATCAGGGTCTCCATCACCGTCCATGATAAAAATGTTTGCTTCAGTGTCAACTTGAAAAATTCCTTGTACATCCAGAAGCCGGAATCATTGATATGGGATCCAAAAACGGATCCGCTTCCTACTGCCAATACCATCAACTCCGGGGAGGCAGCACCTGCAACAACCAATGGCGATACAATGCCTGCAGCAGTGATGCCCGCCACTGTTGCTGAGCCGATCATGACCCGCAGCAATGCGGTGATGATCCAACCAAAAATCAAAGGAGGCATCTGCCATTTGCTGCTGAAAGAGGCGATATAGGTTCCTGTACCGCTGTCCTGCAGGACCTGCTTGAAAACCCCGCCAGCCGTGATGATCAGCAAGATCATGGCAATGCCGGCGATGGCATCACTCACCCATTTCATGATATTGTCCATTTGAATGCCTGCCCTGATCCCAAAATAATAAATGGCCAGGATGACTGAGATAAAAAGTGCTATCACCGGCTCGCCAACAAAAGAAAAAAATTGCCGGAGCAGATGCCCCTGATCAAGGAACGCATTGCAAACCACTGCCATGGTAATCAATAAAACAGGCAACAAGGCAATCATGAAACTTGGAAAGGCTTTGGGAAGTGCTGCTGTTGTTGGTGCAGATTGCACTGCCGTCTGTTCCGCAGAGCGAATGCCTTTCAGGAACCTTCCCAGAAAGGGCCCTGCCACAATCACGGCAGGAATCGCGATGATGATGCCATAGATCAATACCTTTCCCATGTCGGCATCAAAAGCATTGACCAATACAACAGGTCCGGGATGGGGAGGAAGAAAACAATGGGTTGTGCTCAAGGCTGCAGCCATAGGGATGGCGATGTAGAGCAATGGTAGACCGGTTTTCCTGACCAACATGAAAACCAGAGGGACCAAGATCACAAAGCCGGCATTATAATAAAGCGGAATTCCAATAAGGAATCCCGTCAGCATGACGGCCCATTGGATTTTCTTCAGGCCAAACCCATTGATCAGGGTAATGGTGATTTTTTCTGCCGCACCCGACTCTTCCAAAATTTTTCCGAGGACAGCCCCCAGACAAAGGATCAGGGCCAATCCTGCCAACGTGCTGCCAACACCTTTTTCAATCGACTTGAGCAGGTCTGCAGCGGGCATACCCAGGCACAATCCCGTTGCAATCGCAACAATGAGCAGGGATATGAATGGGCTTACTTTTTTGACTGACAGGAATACCTGCAAGGCAATGGCAAGAACAATGATGAGGATGGTCATGTGATGGGATTAATAAAGCATCAATGTGAATCACGCGTAACCGTACTTCCGGAACTTCCTTTCAGAAAATCAAGATCGGCACCTTTGTCAGCACCTTCCACATGCTTGATGTACAAACTCACATAACCCCTGCTGGCTGCTGGTTTGGGAGCAATCCATTTTGCTTTTCTTTCTGCAAGCACTTCATCGCTGACATGCAAATGCAGTTTGCGTTGGGGAACATTCAGTTCAATCATGTCTCCATTCTCCACCAAGGCCAGGTTTCCACCAATGGCACTTTCGGGAGACACATGCAAAACGGCTGTTCCATATGCTGTTCCACTCATCCTGCCATCGCTGATGCGCACCATGTCTTTGATGCCCTTGGCAAGAATTTTTTTCGGCAGGGCCATGTTGCCCACCTCAGGCATACCGGGGTATCCAACAGGTCCAACATATTTCAAAACCATCACACAGTTTTCATCGATGTCCAATAACGGATCATCAATGCGGGCATGGTAATCTTCAATGCTTTCAAAAACAACTGCCCGGCCTGTATGGCTCATCAACGCTGGTGTTGCAGCGGAAGGCTTTATCACCGCTCCATTGGCTGCGAGGTTGCCCTTGACCACCACACAACCTGCTTCTGGAATCAGGGGTTGATCCATGGTTGCAATCACATCACTGTTGTAACAGTCCGTTGTTCCTTTGATATTTTCATGGTGATTTTTTCCTGTAACGGTGATCACGTTCTCGTGCAATTCCTTTCTCAACTCATGCAGGATCACCGGCAAACCGCCTGCATAATAATAATCTTCCATCAGGTATTTTCCTGATGGCATGAGGTTCAGCAGCAAGGGAATCTTGCTTCCCAAATCATCAAAATCATCAAGCTTTATGTCTACCCCAATCCTGCCTGCAATGGCTATAAGGTGGATGATGAAATTGGAAGATCCACCGACGGCAGCATTCACCTTGATGGCATTTTCAAATGCTTCGCGGGTCAGTATCTTATCGATAGTCAGGTTCTCCCTGACCATTTCCACTATCCTTCTTCCACTCAGCTGGGCCATTTGTTTTTTACGGGAGTCAGCCGCTGGTATGGCGGATGCACCACTCAAGGTTAAACCAAGCGCTTCGACCATGGTGGCCATGGTGGATGCAGTTCCCATGGTCATGCAATGCCCAATGCTTCTGCTCATGCAACTTTCAGCAAACTCACATTCTTCCTGGGTCATCTTTCCCGTCTTCATGTCTTCGTCAAATTTCCAGACATGTGTTCCGGAGCCAATGGTCTGCCCCTTGTACCTTCCGTTCAACATGGGTCCGCCAGGAACAACAATTGTCGGCAAACCAACGCTGGCAGCACCCATCACCGTGGATGGCGTCGTCTTGTCGCAGCCCGTCATCAATACCACACCATCCATCGGATTGCCACGGATGGATTCTTCTGCATCCATGCTGGCAAGGTTGCGAAACAACATGGCCGTTGGTTTGAGCAAGGTCT
>CALPWM020000084.1 GCA_943327275.2 Chitinophaga pinensis | reverse complement strand
GAAGGGCCTATTGGTGCAGGCACTGGCTGTTTGCCAAAGCTGGTCTTGTCGCTGCTGGTGCGTCTGATAGTGTAGGACGTGGTGCAAGTTTTATCCGCGGTACTACCTATTCCAACTGGGATGTATGGGCAAGATCTGCCGGCGATATCAGAAACAGTGAAGCAAACATCAGGCGTAATTTTTATTTTGGTGCAAACATTCCCGCTGGAGGTGGACAGCCTGCATACAGGAGAGGAGATTTGATTCCAAAGTCGTTCCTGACTGCTTATGAAGATACCATGTGGTATATCTATCCCAACTGGACAAAATTTGGTACTGACAAACATGCTGACGGAAACTTTATCAATGGATACACCAAGGACCAATATGTGATGCGCCTCCCTGAAACCTATCTTCTTAGGGCGGAAGCCTATCTCGCCAAAGGCGACAAGGCAAGCGCTGCTGCAGACATCAACGTCATCAGAACAAGAGCAAGGGCACCATTGGCTACTGCCAATGATATCACCCTGGACTATATCCTTGATGAGCGTGTAAGGGAGTTGTATGGTGAGGAATACAGGATGCTTACGCTAATGAGACTTGGTCTTGTTTATGACAGGGTAAGAAAATATGGTGATGTCAACCAGCGTGCTTCTGTGGCTGCCCATAACAACCTGCTTCCCATCCCGCAAGGTGAGATAGACAAGAACAATGGTGCGAAACTTACACAGAATCCTGGTTATTAAACTTCGTTAGGCTTATAAAAAAGCAAGCCAGTCTTGAAATCTTTAAAAGGATGAATGGATTGGCTTTCTTTTTTTATATTACCCTGGTATTCATCCAGAAAAACAAACAAATGAAATTGACTTCTTGTGCTTTATCATTCCTTTTTTCGTTGTTACAGCTTGTTGCCTTTTCACAGCAAGACCGGTTTGCAAAAATTGGTGGGCAGGAGTACAAGCTTCGCAAGGATGAGTTGATCGAGCCCCAGCCTCCGGTTTTGCCCAACAAATTGCTGCGTTCGGGCAATCCACCTTCTGCCGCACTTCCTTTTGTCATGGCCCATGCGTCAAAGGAAATGCTATACGCAGAGTTGGATTCTATTCGCAAGGTATATGCGCCCTTCATGGAAAACCATGCAGTGCTCAAAGAGAATATGCGAAAGCGTTTTCCCATTTCCACCATGCAATGGAGAAAGGAAACAGCTGAGGATAAAAAAAACATCAACCATCCTGCTTCAGGAGCAGGTGTTTGGGAGACAGTGAAGATTCCGCATTATGGACCACCACTTGGGCATGCTGTAACCTATTACCAACAGGAGATTCTATTGGATGATGATATGCTGCGCCGTGGAAGTCTGTTTGTATGTTTCAAAGGCGTTGATTACAAGACGGAAGTTTATTTTAATGGAACCTACTGCGGAAGCCATGAAGGATTTTTTGCTCCTTTTGAATTTGATATTTCTTCTCTCGCCCAAAAAGGAAAAAACAGGTTGATGGTAAAAGTCATGAATGAGCCAACAACAACCGGATCAGTAGATGAACATGGCAATCATACTGTTGGCGATAAAATTTATGCTGCCGGTGGTCCTGGTTATGATGAGCCCATGGAGGGATGGCATATCTGTCCACCTGCAATGGGCATTTACCAGGATTGTTTTATCGAAGCCCGGAGTGATCTATTCATCAATGATTTGTTTGTAAGACCCCTTCCCAATGCTTCCAAGGCAGAGCTCTGGGTCGAAGTGTTCAATGCAACGAAACTTCCCAAGTCCATTTCACTGGATCTTTCCTTGTTCGGCAAGAATTTCAAGGACACTGTTTTCCTCAATAGAACATACAATCCTGCAACAACCCATGTTCCCGGCATTGGCGACATGGTAAAGCCTACGGATTGGCAGAGCAAGAGCATCCCCATGCAGTATGGAAAAAATTATATTCGACTCGAAGTGGATGTCAACAATTTCAGGTGGTGGCAGCCGGAGCAACCTTGGCTTTATTCAATGCAGGTCAAGCTGAAAGGCCAGCAGGATCAACTCTTGGATGCGCAGTCCTCCAGTTTTGGCATGCGGAGTTTCAGCATGGATACCATGAACGTGCCCAAAGGAAGGATGTTCCTCAATGGAAAACAGATCAGGCTAAGGGGTGCCAATTCCATGGGTTTTGAGCAGAATGATGTGATGAGAAAAAACTGGAATCAATTGAGGGATGATATCCTGTTGGCCAAACTCTGTAACATGAATTTCATCCGCTTTACCCAGCGGCCTGTGCAAGAGGAGGTCTATGATTATTGCGATATGTTGGGCATGTTGAACCAGACCGATCTTCCTTTTTTTGGTGCTATCCGGGTCAACCAATTTGCTCAGGCAGTCAAGCAGGCAGAAGAGATGGAGCGATTGGTGAGAAGCCATCCTTCCACTGTAGTAGTGACCTACATCAATGAACGTTTCCCCAATGCTGAGGGAAGTCCGCAACGCAGCTTTGCCTCTGCCGAAGAAATTTTCATGGTATTCAAGGCCATGGACCAGGCTGTGCTCTTGTCGAATCCAGACCGCGTCATCAAACCCGGTGATGGAGATTATGACCCACCCAGTCCGGGATTGCCCGACAGCCACTGTTACAATACCTGGTACAATGGCCACGCGCTGGATCTCGGTAAATTTCACAAGGGTTATTGGCAGTACATCAAGCCAGGCTGGCTGTATGGCTGTGGTGAATTTGGTGCAGAGGGATTGGATCCCCTGAACACCATGAAAAAATATTATCCTGCATCTTGGTTGCCTGCCAATGCAACAGATGATGCGAAATGGACAGCAAATCGTATTTCCAAATCGCAGACCAATACATTTCATTACATGTGGTATCCTACACAAACAGGTTTGCAAAACTGGATCGATGCCAGCCAGGATTACCAGGCATGGGCGATGCGCTTTGTTACTGAAGCATTCAGAAGAGACAGCAGAAATGTTTCCTCTGCCGTGCACCTTTTCATTGATGCCTGGCCTGCAGGTTGGATGAAAGCCATCATGGATGTTGATCGGCAGCCCAAGAAAGCTTTTTTTGCATATAGGGATGCCTTGGCACCATTGATGGTTTCGTTAAGAACCGATCGTTATTCGCTTTTTGCAGGAGAAGATGCCATGGTTGAAGCATGGGTATGCAATGATAAAAATGAAATGCCTTCGGGATATCGTTTGGGATATGAAGTTGTTGTGGATGGAAAAACAATTGCAAGAGATTTGGTGGATGCTGATGTCCCAGAAAATGCAGCACGCTTTCAGGGGATGATCAATTTTAAAGTACCAGCAGTTGCTGCCAGAACCAAGGCCATCCTCAAGGCAGGGCTCTTCAATAAAGAGGGCATCTGTATGAATGCAACCATACAGGAGCTGACCCTCTATCCCAGTTACAAACCAGTGCAAATCCGCATTTTCACTGATGGAAAGCAAGTGGACAAGGCTGCTGTGCTTGCCAATGAAATGAGGGGCACCATCGTCACTAGCCTTGAAGATGCACAGTTGCTGATCATTGGTGATGTATCAGCATACGCTTCCAACAGAAACAATATTGATCAATTTGTGCGCAAGGGTGGCAAGGTATTGTTTACTGAAATTCCCGCAGGCAAATATGATATTGCCAATACAACAGTTGAGGTGAAGCATACCATCATGGGCGAATATTATTTTGCGAATCCTGATGCAACATTGCTCAGGGACAAACAATTTCAGCCCAAGGATTTTTTCCTTTGGTATGACAAAAAAGCAGGCTATATACAACCCTTGTTGAGGAATGTGTTCAGGGCAGAAGGATGGACTCCCCTGGTTACAACAGGCCTGTGTAATTTTGCAGGAGAAGATCCTGCAGGCTATCTTGCAGCAGCTACACTGCCATTGGGAAAAGGGAAATTCATATTCTGTGAGCTGACCCTTGCCAATCGTGTACTCGAAAATCCCGCTGCATTTGCATTTTTAAAGAAGGTCATACAATAACAATCGAACTCATACGCATGAACATACATTATTTCTGTACGTATTGGGGCAACCAGCTTCCTTTCCCCAAATTTTGCAAGAACGTTGTAAACGCCGGATACAACGGCGTTGAGATGGATCTTCCCTTGGTGAAAAAGAAAAGGAATGAAATCGTGGAGACCCTTGCTGATCATGGCCTCTTGTTGATTGGTCAGTATTGGCAGTCGCTTGAAAAGGACTTCACCCTCAATGAAAAAAACTTCAAGAAGCATCTTTACAACCTTGCAGAAGCCAATCCTGTGATGATCAATACACAAACGGGAAAAGATTATTTCAGCTTTGCTCAAAACATGCAACTGGTGAAAGCAGCCAAAACAATTGCTGCTGAAACCGGTATAGAAATTGTGCATGAAACACACCGCGGGAAATTCCTGTACAACCTGCAGGTATTTGAGGCTGCTGCCAAAGCTGCTCCAGATCTCGGCATTGCCTTGGACATCTCGCATTGGTGTACTGTGCATGAATCTTTGCTACAGGACCAGCAAGAGGCGGTGAACCTGGCATTGCAGCATACAAGGCATGTTCATTTGCGTTTGGGTTTTGAAGAGGGACCTCAGATCAATGACCCCCGGGCTCCTGAATGGAAGCCATTGCTCAAGCAATATTTCAAGTGGTGGGATGTGGTGGTGGCACAGCACAAAAAAAAGAAGCAAGACCTTACTGTGACCCCAGAGTTTGGTCCTGCGCCTTACCTGCCATTGAAGCCATACAGCCAGAAGCCCATTTCAAAACAATGGGATATCAATGTTTTCATGATGGAACTGTTCAAGGCACGCTACAAGTAGCTCCAATCAACGAAATCATTTCAATGGAGTGGGCTGAATGATCAGCTCCCTTTGGAGGATTTGAATAAAATCGGGAGAGGGGGAGCGTCACTTGATTTCTCCTCTTTGATGGGCGCATCCATGGGTATGTTTCCTATTGTCTTGCGGAGCACTTTAAGCCCATACATAGGTCCATGCCAAAGATTGATCAGGGTGCCTTCAGTTCCTCTGTCAGGCATCATCCTCGTATGCATCTCCATGTATTTCTCAAAGAGGGAAAGTGCCTGATTGCAGATGCTGCTTGCCTTTGCAGCGGCTGATGCTGAATATTTACCTGATGCATCTTTCTCGATCGTTTGTATGGCTGCACCTGCTGAAAATGCTTTGAGGTACAGGGAGCTTGTGCCTATCCGGTTAGAAAGAAAATCGAGGTATGTTTGTCCTGCAGGATTGCTAACGGATTTTCTGATTTCTTCCAATGATCTTCCAACAGAATCGTACATGTAGTTGACCTTTTGAAGCATGGTCCTGTTCATCCAGGTATAAGGGGCGCCCTGCAGCCATGCACCTATCCAGCAGAATCCTACATTGGGCAGATCATTTGTAGAGAGCTGATCAATCTCTTCCAATTTTTTCATGTTGGCAGCAAATGATGCTGTATCTCCGATGCCCAATTTTTTTGCATAGGAGGCATAAAAATCATCTGGCTTTATTGGACCAAGCAAGGAAGTCAGTGCAGCATATTTTACAGCAGTCCTGTTTTCTGCAGTTCTCCAATGGTTGAAGACGATTGCGTTTACTTGCTGACCTTTGTTGCGTTCCAACAAGTCATTTGCCAGTGAGGCTATTCCGGCAATTGGGTTTTGTTGTGTGAACATCAATCCATCAAATTCAATCCAAGAGAACACGGTTGTTTTTGCCAGGTCTGATGCAGTGGCCTGCACTTTTGCAAAATGATTTGCTGTTCGTACACTCCCATGGCCTGGCATGATGGTCACTTCTGTGGAGGGCATGTATTTTCGTACCAGGTGATAGGCCATGGCGGCATAAGGTTGAATCGTGCAGTAGACCCCAAGTTTCAGGCTTATTCTTCCTGATGCAAACAAGTGGTCCTTGCTGAGTGTTTTTGCTGCTTCGATATTTCTACCAACCTGAATCACCAGGTTGTCAAGATCTGTCTGGTTCTTTCTGATCACGTTGGTGACCAGCGTATCGTCCAAAACCTCCTTGCCAAAATGATTGACCAATGCATTGCGCACTGCTGTATCCGAGCATGCATTTCCCCATCCTCCCAACTCCTCAGTGATGATTTCCAGCTCATCAATCATCGGATAGTTCTGCACAGCAGACCTGCAGTTGTCCAATATGTAATTGATGTCTCCTCTTGTTCTGGGCTCAACAGAAAACTGGATGCGCAATCCGATGGATTTTGCATAGGACAGCAATTCTCTCATCCATTCCACAGCCATTGCACTCTTTCTAACCCTATCAGCATAATAGGGTTCTATGGCAGGGATAACAAAGAATTTGTCATTGAAACGAATATTGTTTTTAATGATGGGTACTGCAGGAATCTCATGGGGCCTGTTGTAAAAAAAGTTTCCTGCGTATTCGATGCTGTCGCCTGTATGCACTTCATGCCAGAGGTTTGGGTAACTATGCACCGCCAACTTGTTGAACCTCATCCTGATCATATTTTTGAGATAGGTTTTGGCTTCTTCAATGGGATATGAGGATATGTCCATTGGGAAGTTGACATGCTGCCTGATGCCTCTCCAACGGGCAAAGGGGATGGTGGTATAGTTGCCATTGCTCAGCGTATCCGTTTGTATGGATGAGGGAGGTATGGTGCCTGTAAACTCAAATTGAAACCCAAGGTGTTCAAGGAATCCATGAACCGCATGTACCATGGCGGTTTCATCGCCTCCTGAAAAAATAACATTGATTTTTTTAGCGGACTTCAGAATGTTATAGCCGAATGCGCCATTTTTTAGTTCCACATCATTTTTGAAACTGAATGCGAATCTTGTATTCTTTTCATTGATTCCCACACTGCCCAGATGAAACTTGAGTTCTTCCTTGGCAAATTGAAGTATTGAACCTGATGTATTGTTGTTACTGAGTTGAATTGCTGTTGCCTGCGCCCTTGCGTCTGCTGCGAAAAGTGTCAACGCAATGAAGAACAGTAACTTGAATGAGATGGGCATCAAAAAATTAGTCATGATAATAGGTGATTTTCAAACAATATTTCGGTTGGGGTTGGCTTTTTATTGTACAGATTTGGCTG
This sequence comes from Chitinophaga pinensis, assembly GCA_943327275.2. GTDB lineage: Bacteria > Bacteroidota > Bacteroidia > Chitinophagales > Chitinophagaceae > Pollutibacter. The sequence goes on along the minus strand of CALPWM020000084.1, from coordinate 1,757 downwards.
ATGTTTTCATTTTGAAAATTCCTCTTTTTTTCTCCCAAATTAATCGCTTCAAATCGTTTTGCATTTGCATAATTCAATTAAATTCGGTGAGTATAATCTTAAAAGTACAATAAAAATTTACACATGTCATACCGATTAAACACTGAAGATGTCAATGCTTTCAATCAGGATGGATACCTCATTGTCAAGAACTTTTTTTCATCAGAAGAGATCATGAAATTATACTCCATCGCTACCAGCGATGCGGTGGTCAAAGACAATGCTACCAATGTCACTGATAGCAGTGGAAAGAATTCAAAATTGACACTTTGGTTTACACCAGGTGATGACGTTTATAGCATGATGCTCAGAAGTGAAAGAATGGTTGATGCAGCGGGAAAGCTTTTGGACAGTGATGCACCTGTTTGTCATTTTCATACCAAATTGATGCAAAAAGAACCAAAGGTTGGTGGCGCCTGGGAATGGCACCAGGACTATGGATATTGGTACAAGAACCAGTTCCTGTTTCCTGACCAATTGGTCAGCATCATGATTGCCTTGACGCCTGCCAACAAGGAAAATGGTTGTTTGCAAGTCATCAAACGCTCTCATAAACTCGGTAGGATCAACCATGGTTTTTCCGGTGAACAGGTTGGAGCAGACATGGTAATGGTCAATAACGCGCTTTCAACACTGGAGCATGTGTATGTTGAACTGGAACCAGGAGATGCACTGTTCTTTCACAGCAATCTCTTGCACCGCAGTGAAGCCAACCTGAGCGATCATCCAAGGTGGTCCATCATTTCCTGCTATAACTCCCTTTCCAATCATGCTTTCAACGACCCCAGTACTTCCTGGAGAGAGCCTGTTAAGATTGTCTCAGACGTGGCCATGATGGCTGATGCTATCGGTGGGGCTTCCGAAACGGCTGATTTCCTGCGCAAAGAAGACGATCCGGCCCTCAAGGAAACCGGATGGGAAAAGGAAGTGAAAACCACTTAGGTTTTCGCCGCTTTCTTGGTAACTTTGCGCCATGATAACAAGCAGCCCCTCTTTTTTGTACGAAAAAGATACTCCCTGGGAAGATCTTGGAAATGGTGTTTCCCGTCAGGTAATGGGCTTTAACCAAGACCTGATGATGGTGAAGTTCAGGTTTATTCCAGGTGCCGTTGGCGCTCCCCACCACCATGTTCACTCTCAGAGTGCCATGGTCATGTCAGGTGTTTTTGAACTGACCATCAACGGGGAAAAGAAAATCCTCTCTGCTGGTGATGGATATTTCGTAGAACCGGGTATTGAGCACAGTGCGGTCTGCATTGAAGAGGGAATTCTCATTGATGCTTTCAATCCTTCAAGGATTGATTTCCTTGGCAATTAACCTTAATTTCAAGGTTATGTTTGACCAGCTTCAATCTGTTTTTTCCGGTGAGTTATATTTTGATGACAAGGGGCTTGATGCTGCCATCAGAACTGTTTATGCCACAGATGCGTCAGAGTACCAGGAAAAACCACTGGCTGTTGCCATTCCCAAAACCATCGCAGACATCAAGGCACTCATTGCCTTTGCGACTGAGCAAAAAATATCACTGATCCCAAGGGCCGCTGGTACTTCATTGGCAGGGCAGGTTGTGGGCAGCGGCATAGTAGTGGACATCTCCAAATATTTTACTGAAATACTGGAACTGAACCAACAGGAAAAATGGGTCCGTGTTCAGCCAGGCGTGATCAGGGATGATTTGAATGCCTTCCTGAAACCCTTTGGCCTGATGTTCGGCCCT
>CALPWM020000083.1 GCA_943327275.2 Chitinophaga pinensis | reverse complement strand
CCTTTTCAAAACATACATGATCAGGATGACATATCCTCGTTTGCAGAGCTTGCTTCACCTGAACAAAAAGACTTGACCATTGAACTGCCGCGTAACTTAGAATTACCCACATTAGAATCCATAACCCAGGCCAGTAGCCATCCGGAGAGCAATGTACCGAAAGAGGAGAAGAAGAATTCCATAGGCACTGCGATAGAAAATGTCATAGAACAAGCCAAAAAAATCAAAAAGAACGCAAGTTGGCAGATCTATGCAACCCCAACCATGGGTTACAGGAGATTGAAAGGTGAGGCGTCTGGTTCCACCTATCAATACAGTGTTTTTTCACTGAGTACCAACGCCGTTTTTGCAAGGAATGTGAAGGATGCCGTTTCTCACAAACCAGGGATGGGCTTTGAAATTGGCACGGCCATGTTCTACCCACTTTCCAAAAAACTGAACTTCAAAGCTGGTCTTCAGGCCAACTACAACCATTATCAAATTGAGGCGTTCAGTTCTGTTCCTGAAATTGCCAATTATGGCATGAACAATAATGCATTCAGCAGCTACCCCATCAGTGCTGTTTCGTTTTACAGTAACAACAGCGGCTATTCTCCTGCTACCCTTCGCAATGAACATTATATGCTATCCATGCCTGTTGGAATCGACTATGAGATAGCAGGGACAAAAAAACTTAATTTTTCTGTTGCCTCGACCATCCAACCTACCTATGTTTTTGCCAACTACTCTTATCTCCTTTCCACAGATTTGAAACATTATGCCAAAGAACCTACGCTCAACAGGAGATGGAACATGAATGCTGCGATTGAGGCAAACCTCAATATGGAAAGGGGCGGCTTCAAATGGAGCATTGCACCACAATTCCGCTACCAGATGCTTTCCAGTTTCAAATCAAAATATCCAATCAAGGAAAACCTGATGGATTTTGGCATCAAGGTTGGCATCATCAAAACAATAAAATAGTTCAATCTTCAACAGCTTCGTAATTTTGTCTGATGATGCTGATAAGAAGATTCACTTTCCCTTTGTTGATGCTATTTTTCACCGCTTGCAGTAATTCAACTGAAGAGAAAAACCATTTCCCTATCAATGCATTTCTTGAAGAGGAACTTGCACAAATTGATTCTTTTCCCATTGCCATCATCCACACCAGAGAAACCAATGAAAAGACTGACACATCCTTAGTAGATAAAAAGGATTTCAGGGCCTTGGCCATGCAGATGGTAGGCATTGATTTTCAGGAAAAAAAGCACAAAAATAATTACGAAGAACTGGTCCTGGAAGATGTACAGTTGGGCAATATTTCAATTGGTTATACCACTGAAGATAGGGACTTACCCATCAGAAAAATTGAGCTCAACATTGATGCCAAAACAAATAAAATAAAAAGCATTTTTGCTGAACGACAGGAAAAAGAGGGAGAAAAAACACTGATCAGAAAAATCCTCTGGACTTCTGCCACAGAATTGATGGTGAATACAAGTTACTACAAGGAAGGGCAGCTGTTGAACAACCTTACTGAAAGATATAACTGGGCCATAGGCAATTGAGCATGGAAGAATTTGATTTTACAACAATTCAGAAAACACTGCCGAATGCACCCGGTATCTATAAATACTATGGCAACCAGCAGAACCTGCTGTATATTGGAAAAGCAAAAAATATCAGAAAGCGCGTCAGTTCGTATTTTACCAAAAGCAACCATTCTTTCAAAACAAATGAACTCGTCAAGCAAATTCGGCACATTGAATTTACCATCGTACAATCCGAGCATGACGCGTTGTTGCTGGAGAACGCGCTGATCAAGGAGTTTAGACCAAGGTATAATATTGAACTCAAGGATGACAAAACCTATCCATACATTGTCATCAAAAAAGAAGACTTTCCCAGGGTATTCCTGACCAGAAGAAAAATCAATGATGGGTCAGAATATATTGGTCCTTTTACTTCTGCGGCCAAAGTGCGGGACCTGTTGGAGTTCATCAAACAACATATTCCCCTGAGAACCTGCAGCTTGAATCTTTCAGACAACAACATTAAAAAAGGAAAGTACAAAGTATGCCTTGAGTATCATTTGGGCAATTGCAAAGGACCCTGTGTTGGATTGCAGCAGGCCGATGCATATGTCATGGGAGTGGACCAAATTCGGCATGTCATGAAAGGGAATCTCAGTGGGATCATCACACAATACAAAAAAGAACAACAAGGCTATGTAGCTGATCTGGCCTTTGAAAAAGCTGACATGATGCAACAGAAGATCAATTCCCTCAGGAATTACAGGTCTTCATCCATTGTGGTGAGTCCTCGCCTGGGCGACCTGGATGTATTTGCCATGGCCACCGCTGATGATCAAATCATTGTAAGCTTTCTTGCAGTAAGGAATGGAACCATCACCAATTCAGGCACCAATGCATTCAGGCTCAAGATTGAAGAAGAAGAATCGGAAATACTTTCTCAGGCCATCATTTATTTTCAAGCCCTTTACAGCAGTGATGCAAAAGAGCTGGTGGTTCCTGTCAACATTGAATTTGGGTTTGAAGGCTACCAATTGACCATTCCCAAAACGGGAGAAAAGAAAAAGCTCCTGGAGATGGCACAAACCAATGCAGACTATCTCATAGCAGAAATCAATAGAAAGAAAAGGTTATACCTGGAAGAGAACGAATATGTCAACGAGGCGTTACTGCCCAAGGTGATGGAAGCCCTTTCACTGAATCAGCTGCCTACCCACATAGAATGTTTTGACAACTCTAATTTCCAGGGTGCCTACCCCGTATCTGCCATGGTTTGTTTTAAAAATGGCTTGCCCAGCAAGAAAGATTACAGACATTTCAATGTTGAAACTGTTGAAGGCATCAATGATTTTGCCACCATGAAAGAAGCAGTAGGACGCCGTTACAAGCGACTTATGGAGGAAAAAGCACCATTGCCACAGCTTGTGATCATTGACGGGGGTAAGGGGCAACTAGGATCTGCGATGGCAGCCATCCATGAATTGGGGCTATCAGGTAAAATGACCATGGTAGGATTGGCAAAGAATGTTGAAGAGATTTTCTTTGCTGGAGACCAGGAATCATTGAAACTGGAATACAACAGCGATGCATTAAAATTTATCAGGAGTATTCGGGATGAGGTACACCGTTACGGCATCACCTTTCACAGGCAAAAAAGAAGCAAGGGCACTTTTAAAAACGAGTTGGAGGGGATAAACGGGATTGGTAAAAAAACTGCTTACGAGTTGCTGAATCGATTCAGGTCTGTGAAGAACATCCGTGCTGCCACAATGGAAGAATTGACTGCACTTGTTGGCAGTAAAAAAGCAATTTTGATTACCAGACATTTCAGTAAATAAAAATGGGCCGGAAATCCAGCCCATTTTTACAATTATTTCTTCTCATTAGAAAGACCAAAGGTCTTGCTCGAAATTGAAGATCTTGTTCTTGATATTTTCGCCTTCAAGCAATCTCATGATATCATCCTTGATATACTGCTTGATGGTCATGTCGTAAGGATTCTCGATAGAAGACTTGACAATATAACTTGAGAAATAACGGCTTTCGAAAAGCTCTTCCCAACTCATTCTGGCTCCAAAATTCTTGCCATTGTAGACTTCGTAGACTGCCAACACAGGACGGAGGTCTGGGTAAAATACCCAAAAGATTGGGGATTCACCAAGGACATTGCCCTGGTCATCTGAAAACGTTTTGATGGGGGCAATTCCCAAAATTCGGGTAACCAACCTCGAAGACTCCTTGTCAAAAACCCACTCTTCCTTTACACGGAACTTCAGGATATCATCAGGATTAAACTCTTTGCAAACCAAAGAATCTTTCATGATTCCTTTTGAGCCGGTAGGATCCTTTGCCCAATCTATTACCTGAACAGAATCACATCTTCCAGAAATCACTTCACCTACTTTGGCTACGGTCATTGGCGTTGTAAAACGATCATCAACATTGGGATCAAATGCAGTTACATCTCCTTTTTTGATGGCACGCAACAATATGCTGATGAAACGCTGATTTCCATTATCATCTTCCGCCTTGTAGCGAAAGGGCAGGTTCATTTTTTCCCTGATGTCAATTTCTCTCCAAACACGCTCGCGGTACCAGGCATCATCCTCACGGATATGCTCGTACATCAACGGTGTGCGGCTCTTTACCAGGTTCCTGTCAACAGCAGCATCAGAGCGCAGGGACATCCGCACAGAATCAAATGCAAATGGATCCTTGGGAGGTGGCGGTGGAGCAGGTTTAACAGTGTCTACAGGCATCGGAGTAACACTGGCGTCAAGCACCTGTGTATTGGCAACAGGCTTCTTTGCTGGTGGCTTTGCCGTAGTCTTTTTGGGAGGAGTGGTTGTCTTCTTTTTTGTTTGCGCTTCAACACCCTGACAAACGACGAGTGCAGACAAACAAACAAAAAACAACCCTTTGAATGAAGATATTTTAATTGTAGACTTTTTTAATGCTTTATTTAAGAATGTAGGTAAGGCTTGTAGGCAATACCCTTGTTTTCCCCCCAGGATCTTTAACAACAATATCTGTAATAGCCACCAATGAACCAGGTTTCAAGCGTCCTACCAATCCTGCGGCATCTCCAGCCCACCTGGATCCACGGTTATCAAGCTGAACGAAATCACCGCCAGATCCTGCCGCGCCGAGCTTATAGCTTACCACCTCAAAAGGAGCATCAAATTCTGCATCTTGCAGCTTTGCAATTACACCTCCCATGGCTTTGAATGAAGCTGACGGAACATTGCCTGGTTTGAGATTTCCAACGTATGCCACTGGATCAGGAAGTTGCTTTACCCTGAAAGTAACTTTCCCAGCAGATTTTCCTTCAACCAAAACTGTAATGCTATGTTCACCAAACATTCCTGAACCAGGCTTGACAATGTATTTGTTGCCACTAACCTTTGAAATGCTGCCACCGCTGAACTGGGCTGAAACTTTTTCACTTCCAGCACCGGCAGTGATGGTAACGGGATTGTCAACACCAATATAAAGAACATTCATCTTATCTGGAGAAACAGCGATACCCGAGGGTGAACCAACAGTGTAATCAATTTTCTTGGAAATTGTTTTGTTCTCCCCTGTATTGGGATCAACGAAACTCACACTGACGTTCATGCTCCTGGAACCAGATCCACCTACGTTGAATTTTTTCTCAGCAACACCATTGGCATTGACCTGAATGCTTGCTCCGTCGATGTTAACGACTGGCTTCACATTGGAGTTGAAAGCGCCAAGACCAGCAGTAACTATCATTTCCTCACCCGGCATCAGATAGGTAGAACTAGTTCCCACCAATGGTTCGAACTTGTCCATGATCAACTTCACTGCGCCCACCTGGTTGATGCAAAAAGTAGCTGCCAGGTTTTCTGAATTTTTGATGTCGTTCTGAAACTTGCTGAGGATGGTCAAAGACGCAATGGTTGGCGTCATGTGAAAATAATTGTTGACCCAGTCCTTTACCTTGTCGCCGGTAGAAACATTGCCAGCAGCAGATTTGGGGATCTCAAGGCTTAGTGGAAGCTTTGATGTTATTTGGGCTGCCATTTCAGGATCAACTCCAAGGAGTTTTTTCTTAAAGTTTTCGAGGGCCTCATACAAGGGCTTGCCGTTGCCTTTGGTATCAAAATACCTTGTAGATGCATCAATATTGTCTTCCCGGAAAGATCCGTTGGTTGGATCGAGGTCAGACTCCTCTTTCAATGCCTGCTTGTACTTTTCCAAAATACCATAGGCTTCATCTGCAATGGATTTAACCTGATCAGCCTTGGGCTTCCAAATCCCGGCCTTTTCAGCTGATTTGGGATCCTTGAGCATTTCGCCAAGGCTGTTATAAATGCCACTTGTAGAGGTGGCCAAAACATTATTCGACTCCCTCAGGCTGTTGTCTACCACCTTAAAAGCATTAAGGATTTCTGCAGACACATTCAAAGCGAGCAGCGCCGTCAACACCAAATACATGATGTTGATCATTTTCTGCCTCGGTTCTTTAGGTAGTGACATATGGATAAATGAGTTTAAAGATTAGAATTCAGGTGAACTGGCAATTAACCACGGCCTTGCATGGCTGCAAGCATATTCCCATAAACACTGTTCAGGCTGCCGAGGTTCTTGGCAAGCAATGCTATCTGCTCCTGTGTTTTCATGGCATCATTCACACTGCCCTGCATGGCCTGGCTGGCCTTGATCAAGTTGTCATAGAATGCATTCATGGCCTTGATGTGGTTGCCAGAATCCTGCAATTCCAACTCATACATTTTATTCAAAGAACCGAGGTTCTTGGTCAATGTCTGTACTTGCTCATGGAAAGCTTTTGACCCCTCAGCAGCAGTATTGAAATGCTGAACCGATCCGGCTGCATTGGCATAAGCGTCTTTCATGATGTTGAGGGCAGCAGTTGCCTCCTTTGTTTTTCCTGCAAATTCAGACGTTGCCGCGGCAACATCACCCATCGAAGCCATGCCCTGAACGGTTGAATTAAACTTTGAAAAATTACCATTCAACTTGGTGAGCTGATCTGTATCCAGGTATTTTTCAATGGTTTCTTTCAGCAAATCAGCACCCGGGGTTGCACTGGCGCCACCGGTGGCAACAGCTACTTCTGGTGTAACAGGTTTTTTCATCTCGAGCCATGCATATACAAGGAAGATTACAGCCTCTGTCAAAAGACCAACTGTAAGCATAATATCTGCAAATGATTTATGGAGGATTTTTGCCCAGGCACCAAAAATTACTACAGCGGCACCTACGCTTACAAAAATGTTTACATATTTCTCGAATGTGGAGGATGAGTTGGATGATGACATAAATTGATTTTTTATTGAAGTAAGTTGGAGAATAAGAAAATTAGCGCTTGGTCTGCATTGGAGGAAGATCGATTACACAACGGAAGCCCAAATAGGATTTGGTCGTATCCTGGTATTCATAATTCCTTGTTGAATTTTGGAGGAAAAATCCGATATCCTTCCAGCTACCACCACGCACCACTTTTCTTTTCATCCTTGGTGGATCATTGTCTTTTGCATTCCACCTGATATCTGGGTTCATATCGTGCTGGAAATTGTATGCACCTTCATAATAGAGCGAAGATGTCCACTCAGCAACATTTCCTGCCATGTTGTAGAGTCCAAAATCATTGGGCCAATAGGCATCTGCCCTTACGGTATACATGCCACCATCTTCAGGATAGTTGCCACGGCCTGGTTTGAAATTGGCCAACAAACATCCTTTCTTGTTGCGGAGGTATGGACCACCCCATGGGAAAGGAACTTGTGAACGGCCGCCACGGGCTGCATACTCCCACTCGGCTTCTGTAGGAAGCCTGAAGTCTGACTCAGTCATGCGTTTTGACCTTTCAAGGTATGAGTTGAGGTAATGTGTTCTCCACTCTGTGAATGCAGTTGCCTGCTTCCAGCTTACACCAACTACAGGATAGGCTCCATAGGCTGGATGGGAGAAATATTTTTTAGCATGTGGTTCATTGTACGAGTAAGAAAAATCACGGATCCATACCAGTGTGTCTGGGTAAATGGGCGTATCCTTTTTTACCACAAATGTTGACCTTGGCTTGTCAGCGTTTTCCCTTTGTGCCGCTTCCTTATAATCAAGCCATTCAGAGTGGTAGATTATTTTCTTGGCATCAATTTCCTTTCTGCCATTGATCCTGTTGTCAGGTGTTACAATCAATGCACTCAATTGCTCTTGGATCTTTGGATCTGCCCATTTGATGGTTCTGACTTTGGCCCAGTCGATTGCACTGGATCCATCAGGTGCATTTTTCTTGAAATTCAAAATACTTCCTGCGATAGAATCCCTTACCCACAGTACAAACTGGCGGTATTCATCATTGGTGATTTCAGTTGCATCCATCCAGAATCCATTGATGGATACCTGTTTGTTCCTTGCAGTAAATGCATAGCTGATGTCCTCATCAGAAGGACCCATGTGAAAGGTTCCTGAAGGGACATAAATCATGCCAGGAGGCTTTGGCATTACGTATTTTCCTCCCAGGGAAACACCACGCAACTGGCCATCACCAACGGGTCCGGTTGACTTGCTTGATTTTCCGCACCCGGTCATCAATATCCCGAGTGACAACAATCCCATCATGTACAGAAAATTGCCTTTCATTTTTATTGCTTGTTTTGTGAGCATATCAACAAATATATATTAAAAAAAGGTACTAATTTTTAACCTAACCCCTTAATAATCTAAATTTTAACAAGCCGGAAACATCCGGACATTACCGTCAAAAACGGATAATTACCGGTCATATTGCTTTTCAATCGCTATCTTTTTGTTAAGACAAAAGTCATGGCCTCCTCAAGGCTTGTGAAAGGCAGGCTGCATGTGTAGTCCCGGCATATGAAAATTTGGGTATCAGAAGCTGTCAGTCGACCTTCCATCAAAGGATAGCCCATTGTTGCTTCCGATGCAGCCATGAATACCTTGTTGGGGGTAAATTCTGACAGCAATGCCTTGCCCATGGGCAAGGCTTGGGGGCCAAGCACCAGGATTTCATGGGTTCCCTGGGTGAATTCCAGGAGCAAATTGGACCATATGCCATAAGATGTAGGATACTTCACTGCTGCATCCTTGACCGTTTCCAGCATCATTTCCGCCCTTTTCCGCCATTCCTGTTGATCAAACAGCAAGCCCAATCGGTGAAGATTCCAGGCCATGATCGAATTTCCACTGGGGATGGCCCCATCATAGAGGTCTTTTTTTCTGACCAGTATATCTGCTTGAAAACTGGGGGTATAGTAGAAAAACAGTTGATCTTCGTCACTGAAATATTCGATG
>CALPWM020000082.1 GCA_943327275.2 Chitinophaga pinensis | reverse complement strand
TAAATCAACCCTCGACTCCATTGCTGATGCGTCCGAAGAAAATGTGGAGCTTAAAAACATGGTCGCAGATGAAGAGGGAAAATCAACAGAATCCAATGCGGGCATTGCCTACGGCGTAGGATTCGGCAGTGGTCTTTTGATCTACATGACCATGTTCATCTTTGGTGCGATGGTGATGCGTGGAGTTGCAGAAGAAAAAACCAACCGCATTGCAGAAGTCATCGTCTCTTCCTGCAAACCATTTGAACTGATGCTCGGGAAGATTATCGGCATTGCAGGCGTCGGGCTCACACAACTCCTGTTGTGGATCACGCTGATGGTCGCTCTCTCGAGTTCATTGTCTGCCTTCATTCCTGCAGAAACCTACCAGCAGTTTCAATCCATGCAGCAGGGTCAACAGATGGTGGGTAGTGCCGCTGCCGCCAATCCGACAGCACTCAAAATCCTGCAAGCAAAATCAACCATCATAGAAAGTGTAAACTGGATGATGATCATTAGTTTCTTCCTGTTCTATTTCCTGGGTGGTTTCCTTTTTTATGCATCCCTGTTTGCAGCCATTGGCAGCGTCATCAACGAAGATCCTCAAGAAGCACAGCAACTGATGCTCCCCATCACCATGCCCATCATTTTCTCCTTTGTCATTCTGCAATCTGTCCTCAGCAATCCGGGCAGCTCCTTGGCCATTTGGACCAGCATCATCCCCTTCACATCGCCCATCATCATGATGGGAAGGATTCCGTTTGGTGTGCCGGGAACCGTGCCTTATTGGCAGTTGGCTGCATCCATGCTCAGCCTGATCGGCGGATTCATCCTCACCACCTGGTTTGCAGGAAAAATCTACAGAACAGGCATCCTGATGTATGGGAAAAAGGCGAGCTGGAAGGAAATGATCAAATGGACTTTCCGGAAAAGCTAAAACTTCTGTTCGAAGTTTAAACATTGGCATCATTTTTGGTGTATTCTTGCCGTATGAAACTACTTTACGGCTACCTCAAGCCTTATAAATGGCTTATTGGGCTCACCATGCTCCTTGCAACCATCAATACGGTGTTCTCACTGATTGACCCGATCATTTTTGGAAAGATCATCAAGCTCTCCCAGGATATCAACATCAAGCAGGAAAATGGCAGCAATTTCAGCTGGGATGATTTTTTCTCCGCTACCATAACCTTGCTGCTCATGTCGATGGGAACAGCCATGATGAGCCGGATTGCCAAAAACATGCAGGATTATTTTGCCAATGTGGTGATCCAGAAATTCGGGGCAAGGATCTTTACGGACGGGCTTCAACACGCCATGAAACTCCCCTACCAGGAGTTTGAAGACCAGCGCAGTGGAGAAACCCTGAGCATCCTCACCAAAGTGCGGACAGACACTGAAAAATTCATCAACTATTTTGTCAATGCCCTTTTTGCCATTATCGTAGGCGTCATCTTTGTATTCATCTATGCATCTGTATATGTGCACTGGTCTGTTCCCATTGCCTATGTGGTGGGCATTTCACTGCTTTCATGGGGCACCAATGCCCTGAGCAAGAAAGTAAAATTGATCCAGAAAAAAATCGTCAGCAGCACCACTTCACTGGCAGGCACTACAACAGAGAGCCTGAGAAATATTGAGTTGGTAAAAAGCCTTGGACTGACACAACAAGAAGTAAAGCGCCTGAATGCTGATACCTATAAAATATTGGGTCTTGAACTGACCAAGGTGAAAAGGATACGCAGCATCAGCTTTTTACAAGGAACATTGGTAAATACCTTGAGGCAGGTGATCCTGTTCTTATTGATGTGGCTGGTATTCAAAGACAAGATGCAGCCTCACGAAATGGTGACAATGCAGTTCTTCTCTTTCTTCATTTTTGGCCCATTGCAGGAAATTGGAAACATCATTCTTTCTTACCGCGAAGCGGAGGCCTCCATCAACAACTACCATAAGCTGATGGAAAAGCAACCGGAAATGAAACCTGAAAACCCGGTTCATCTTGGCGATGTTGAAACCCTTAGTTTTGATAACGTTGGTTTCAAACACATCACAGCAAAACAGAAGGCCATAGACGGCATCAGCTTTGCCGTCAAACAGGGCGAAACCGTCGCTTTCGTAGGTCCCTCAGGTTCAGGAAAAACAACCTTGATGAAACTGCTTGTAGGCCTCTATCGTCCTCAGGAAGGAAGGGTGCTTTACAATGGTTTGGATGAGAACGAAATCGATTTTGAAGACCTCAGAAAACAAATTGGATTTGTAACACAAGACACCCAGCTGTTCTCCGGAACCATCAAAGAAAACCTACTCTTTGTCAATCCTGAGGCAACGGAGGAAGATATACAATCGGCGCTGGACAAGGCTTCATGCGAATCCCTTCTCAAACGAACCGACAATGGAATCAACTCTGTCATTGGCGAAGGAGGTCTAAAATTGTCTGGCGGAGAGAAACAAAGGATATCCATTGCCCGCGCACTGCTGCGCAACCCAAGGGTCCTGTTGTTTGATGAAGCCACCTCAGCACTGGATTCGATTACCGAAGAAGATATCACCGCTACCATCAGAGAGATTTCTGCCAGAAAAGAACAGATCACTTTATTGATTGCCCACAGGCTTTCCACCATCATGCATGCAGACAGGATCTATGTGCTGGAAAAAGGAGTCATTGTTGAAACCGGTTCTCACCAAGAACTCTTGGCTGAGAAGGGATTGTATTACGCCATGTGGAGGCAGCAGATTGGGGAGCGGGAGAAGGTGTAGAGCAAGTTCAAACTCCTTGATCTTTTCTGTGCAGCACTTTTTCCAGCAAACTTTCTTCAGAAAGTTCTTCTACTTCACTCAGCAAAACTTCCAATGCAGAGGTGCTTTGAAAGATTTCAACCAAGGAAAAAAATAAGGATACCAGCAAAAAAATAAGGCTAGTCGCAAATAGGATATTGGCCAGCCCATCCCACGACCTATAAATGCAATACATGCAGGCAACACAGAGCAGGAAGCTGGATACGCCTGCTGCCTGCATAAAACGAATGTAGTTTAATCGCTTGCGCAGACTTCTGATTTGAGCCAACAGGTTCTTCTTGTTCTTCAAATGAATATAATCATCAAAGAGTTTCCGCACGAGGCTCGCAATCGCAAGAAAGCGATTGGTATACGCAAGCAGCAACAGGCTGATGGCAGGAAAAAGCAGCGCGGGGGTTGTGATGGAGATTTCCATGGAATAAATAAGTTGAAGGAGTTGAAGAAGTTTAGGGGGTTGAAGGGATTCAAGTATTAAACCTCTTCAACCCCTTCAACGTTCAAAACTACTTCACTGACAACTTAAAATCAACAGAAATATCAGTTTCGCCTTTGGAAACCGGGTCTCCTGCCGCTTTTACACCAGGCTTGTGCTTGAGTGTTACATTCATTGTACCGGTGCCAGCGGCCGCGGCGGCAGTCCAATTAGATGTAATGCCCAATGGCAAACCTTTGGTATCCAGGCTATAATTGGATACAGTAGCGAGTGCATTGGTTGGCGTCAAATAAATCTGATGATCATTACCTTCTGCGAACACTTCCAGGGTAATGTCTTCAGCCGGTGTCTTGCTTTCATCCAGCAACTGCAGATTACAACCATATACTTTACCTCTTTCCAAAACAATTTCATCAAACCTGGATGGAGCAGCACCACCAACACCATCAAGATCTTTGAATTGATATATGGTTTGCGTACCGGATACTTTCTCTGTCAATACAACCTTTACGGTGGTAATCAACTCGCTTTCGTTGGGATCCACTTTGTCTTTTTTGCAGGAAACAATAGAAACAATAGCAACAAAAAGGGCTACCAAATGCAAATTCATCTTTTTCATGTTTTTCGATTTTAAATGGGTAATTTAATTTTTAGAGAAATATTTCTTCCACGATCCAAAGCAAAATACCTGAAGGCATTCATGTAGTCGCGGTATGCAATATCAAAAAGATTGGTAACGCTAAAGACAAGATCAACTCTTCGCTTGGGCAGGTCAATTCCTGTTGCAGCCTCCAGATTAAAAAGGGTGTATGCGTCAGGAGGAAGCATGTAATCGGATTGCATCTTTGTATTGCCAAGTGCGTCAGTGACCTTGATGTTACCGGTGGGTGGGACATGTATTTGCCTGGTTACATGTTGAATACCCAGCTTTACAGAAGACTGCTTCAACAGTTTACCATCGATAAAACTATATTCCAGATCTGCTTCATATCGATCAGATGGCATTTGAATCAACCAAGTCTTTGCGGTCTTGTCATATGCCCTCAACACTGAGGCCTTAACATGTGTTTGAAAATGGTTGGTGAACCGGTAGGCCAAACGAATGTCCATTCCGGAAAGTGAGGCATGGGTCTGTGCATAATCAAAGGCCGGGAACGCCCCTCGGATGGTCAGCAGTGCAGGGTAAGCCGGCTTAAGGTAGATAAAGTCGAAAATTTCTTTGTTATAGACTCCAAATTCGGCCTCCCATTTCTCATTGCTAAATATCACTGTACCCAATATGCTGTAAGCCCTTTCTGTATTGAGTTTTGCATCGCCGCGCTCAATTCTGGCTGCACCATGGTGCAGCCCATTGCTGAACAGCTCATTGACCTGTGGAGCACGCCATGCAGAGGATGCAGTAAATGAAGTACGCAAGTTCTCATTGAATTTATAGGCAACAACACCTGTCCCCGAAACGCCTGAAAAATTTCTTTTCCCATAGGGTTCACCAGCTACCAACATGTTGCCCATCAGCAAATCAAAAGGCTGCTTGTCATTGTCCTTGATGTTGAAACGGTTTCTGTTGTCGAAACGCAGCCCCAGTTCAACCTGCCATTTTTCATGCTGATAACGTTCTGCCAGCCATAAACCAAGATCAACAGATTGATAATTGGGAACGAAATACCGGTAGTTGATAAAATTATCCTGGTACATGGCATTGATGCCCATAGATCCCTTTATCTTTTTTCCAGCAAAATGCTCCCAAACCAAGTCCGCCATATGTGTTTGAAGATTCAACTGCAACTGTGGCAAATCTGATGCTGATCTGGTGATATCAAATTCCTTTCGGATGTTCAATTGTGATGAAAGCGTCAGGCTGATTCTGCTTTTTCCAAGCTCTTCTGAAAATGCTTTGATTTTGAAGAGATGATGCTGGACCGCCTGAGAAGGCCTGTCAATCACATAGCTAAATTCCTCGTTCCTGATGTAGTCTGGGGGAACCGCTGTTCGGATCAAATATTCCAGGTCTGTTAAATTTCCTATATGGGCACCAGAAAAAATTCCAATCCGAGAATTGAAAATGCTGTAAAACAACTCTACATTTTTATTGTTTTTCCTCCATCCAGCAGCGGCGGACATGTTCATTTCCTCAACACCTGAATTCTTCAACCAATAATCAGCTGTTTTTGCATTTCCTCCCCGCTTGATTGTACCTTGGATCCTCCAGGAAGTCTCTTCCTTTTCATCAAACCCACCCTCGAAAAGCGCAGACAAGACCCCTTGCCTGTTGTTGGAGAAGGCGGCCAGGTTGACTTCACCCTGAACTGCTTTCTTATACTGAAGTAAACGGGGCTCCACCAATACAACGCCGCCAATGGCATCGCCTCCGTAACGCACAGATGCCGCCCCTTTGATCACAGTTAGCCTGTTGGCCACATAAGGGTCAATCTCTGGTGCATGTTCACTGCCCCATTGCTGACCTTCCTGCCTGATACCATTGTTGAGGATCAGGACCCGGCTGCTGTGAAGCCCTTGTATGACGGGCTTGTAAATATTGTTTCCTGTTTGCAAAACGGTAACACCGGTAATCCGTTGGAGTGATTCTCCAAGAGATAAACCCCTGGTTGCAGCAAGTTCCTTTCCTTTCAACTCCCCAGTCATTCCCTCAGGACGGACGGTTGCAGCCCCCACAACAACCACCTCTTTCAGAAGGTTCTCAGCATGCGAGAGTTGAAATGTTTTATTGAGGTCTTCTTTCAGGTGAAAATGAAAATCCAGGGCCTGACAATCGGCATGGGTAATGCGCAGCGTATAATCTCCAGGACAAATGCCTGTTATGGAATAGTTTCCTCGAACATCCGTAAGGATGGTCTTTTTCAATTCTACAATCGTAACGGTTGCGCCAGCCAATGGAGAACGGGTATCTGCATCATTGACCGTACCGCGCACAGTCAGGATGCATTGCCCATGTGCAAATGCAGAAAACAAAAGAAAGAATGATATGGCTGACAAAAACCTCATGGGTTCATTTGAAAGCCAAAACTAATGAAAATTTAAATATTTGCAATACTGTTGCAAATATTTAGAATCGCTCGATGAGGCCGGCAATGCCCTGGCCCCCACCTACACAGGCTGAAACCATGCCATATTTTTTGTTCAGGCGTTCTAAATCGCCCAAAATCTGAACACTGAGTTTTGCTCCCGTACAGCCCAATGGATGACCCAATGCAATGGCACCGCCATTGATGTTGACCTTTGCTGGATCAAGGCCCAATGTATTGATCACCGCGATGGCCTGAGAGGCAAATGCTTCATTCAACTCGATGAGATCGATATCTTCAAGGCGCATGTTGACCCCTTTGAGCAGTTTGGGGATGGCCTCAACCGGACCAATGCCCATGAACTTTGGATTCACCCCGGCAACAGCACAGTGCACCAATCGTCCGAGGGGTTGAAGGCCCAATTCTTTTACCATGGTCTCTCCCATCACCACAACGAAAGCTGCACCATCACTGTTTTGTGATGAATTCCCAGCAGTCACAGAACCATTGATAGCGAAGGCAGGTTTGAGGGAAGCAAGGCTTTCAAGGCCGGTGTCCGCCCTGACCCCTTCATCAGTATCAACAACAAAGGTCCTTTCTTGCTTTTTCCCATTTTCATCCAAGTAAACTTCCTTAACAGTGATGGGAACAATACCATTTTTGAAATGCCCTTGTTGAATGGCGTGCAGTGCTTTTTGATGGGATGAAAGAGAAAATGCATCCTGCACTGCCCTTGAAACATTATACGCTTTGGCAACAGCTTCTGCCGTCAGGCCCATGTTCAAATAATAATCAGGTTCATCCGAAGCGATGTTGTATGATGGCACTGTTTTCCAACCAGCAGCGGGAACCATGCTCATGCTTTCAACGCCTCCTGCAATGATACAGTCGGCCATTCCAGCCCTGATCTTGGCGGTTGCCATGGCAATGGTCTCGAGCCCTGATGCACAATACCTGTTCACGGTAATTCCGGGCGCCTGGTGTCCCAGCGCCCTTGCAGCAATAATCCTGCCTACCTGAAGCCCTTGTTCTGCTTCAGGCACTGCATTGCCCACCATCACATCATCTACACGGGTCTTTTCCAATTGAGGAATCCCTGCCATCAGCTGTTGGATGACATCAATGGCAAGATCGTCAGGACGGGTAAATCGGAAACCGCCGCGTTTGGCTTTGGTTACAGCGGTGCGAAGTCCGGCAACTATATAAGCGTCCTGCATAATCTGACATTTTGGGATTCTTCAAAATTAAGCAAATAAGCGGAAGGCATCCTGGGAGATCGGATTAAAAAATACAATCAAAACTCTTTTAGTCCCCTGAGAAACAAAAAAGTGACGGTATGAATATTTTTGATACTTTTATGATATCATTTTAATATCATATTATGAGCACAGAGAAATTATTCAAACCCTTCTCCGGATATCAGGCCGTATCACTGGCAATCGTCCTTGTATTAATGGGCGTGATCTCTTTTTTGAATTCCAAGGTAAACAACTATGTCTCTCCCACGATGATCATCATGGGAATTGTGATGATAGTCGTTGCCATAATCATAATCAAAGGCTTGATGATCGTTGACCCCAACTATGCAATCGTGCTTACTTTTTTTGGGAAATACGTAGGTACCGTTAAGGAAAATGGACTCCAGTTTGTAAATCCCCTCTATACAAAATTAAAAGTTTCGCTCAGGTCACAAAGCGTCGAAAGCACCAGATTGAAAGTGAACGACCAACTGGGTAATCCCATTGAAATATCAGCCGTAGTCGTCCTTCAAATCAGCGATACCTACAAGGCAGTGTTTGATGTAGCGAATTTCAATGAATACATCAAAAACCAAACTGAAGCGGCTGTAAGACATCTTGCAACCAGTTATCCATATGATAACATTGAAGACGAAAAAGCACAAATCACTTTAAGGGATGGTGGGCAAAAGGTAATCGAAATGCTTGAAGCTGAATTGAGCGATCGATATTCCAAAGCAGGCGTTATCATCATGGAAGCCAGGATCAGCCACCTTGCGTATGCCGCAGAAATAGCAGGAGCAATGCTCCAGCGGCAACAGGCTACTGCCATTGTTGCGGCAAGAACAAAAATTGTAGAAGGAGCGGTCGGCATGGTGGAAATGGCGTTGGCGATGCTATCTGAAAAAGACATTGTTACATTGGATGATGACAAAAAGGCTGCAATGGTCAGCAACCTCATGGTTGTGCTCTGCGGCGATAAAGCAGCATCCCCTGTGCTAAATACAGGCACCCTTTATTAATTCAAGATTTCAATACCATGTCACTAACAAAAAAGAATTTTGTCTTACGGATCAATGAAGATGCCTATAATGCTTTGGCAAAATGGGCAGACGATGAATTCAGGAGTGTGAATGGTCAGATTGAGATGATACTGGACAAAGCACTGAAAGCTTCCAATAGACTAAAGCCGACACCAATAAAAAAGAAAAAGCAGCTGAAAACAGTTGGGACAAAGTGATCAACTGGTCACGAGTAACCAAGGATCATACGTGCTTGAGCAAAAAGTCTGCATCAATATGCAACAACTTGTGTATTCCCTTCAAGAAAGAAACCTTTCGGCCACTTTTCAAGTCATCACTTTATTTCTGACGTGTTGTGATTATCAAGTTTGATCCACTGTAAACCAATGCCAGAATTAACTAATTAAACTGTAAACATTTTTAGGACGATTCAAAAAACTCCCCTCCTGGACAGGAGGGGTGGCACGAAGTAGGCTGCACCGAAGGTGCAGACGAATGAGTGACGGGGTG
>CALPWM020000081.1 GCA_943327275.2 Chitinophaga pinensis | reverse complement strand
TGCTGACACATCCATTCGCATTTTTTACAAAGAGTGTACCTGTGTAAGTTCCTGGGAGAGTACCTGCAGGAACCGCAATGCTGATTGAACTTGTTGTTAGACTGGCATCAGTAACTATTGCAAAACTATTGGCAGGTGTAACAGCCCAGCTGATGCTGTATGTTGTGGGTGCATTCGTTGTTGCACTATATGTCAATGGCGTAGTTTGAGCAACAGTGCTGAAGCAAACTGCTTTTGCATTTGCCGAAGCAGTAATGGTAGGCAATGGATTGACAGTTACAACATAGCTTCCTGATGAAAGCTCAAAACTGGTATTACAAGTTCCGTCTCTTGCAAATCGGGTATATGTTGTCGTCACAGACAAGCCTGCTGGCGGATCAAAGCTTGTGCCATTGGCACCTGCAATATCGACCCCATTCGCTTGCCACTTGTAGCTGATAGAAAGGTCACCACCACTGGCTTCCGAAGTGCTTCCAATTAGGACTGGATTATCTCCGAAGCAAATTGTTTGACCGGTAGCACTGATTGTTCCTGCAGAAAAAGCAGGACGAACAGTTGTCGAAGTTGGTGCTGAAGGTATACTCGTACAGCCATTTACGTCTGTTAAAGTAACGGTGAAGCTACCTGAAGTGCTAACAGTGATTGACGGTGTAGTTGCACCATTACTCCATAAATAACTTTTGCTCTGATCTGCAGTCAACTCTACCGATCCACCAGCGCAAAAAGTAGTAGCAGACAAAGCAGTTATTCTAGCTACAGGAAGAGCGTTGACCACAACGGTGACCTTATTGCTTGTCGCATCTCCGCATTCGCCAGTTACAATAACAGAAAACTCAAATGAACCTGCAATGGCACCTGAAGGAGAATAGGTCGAAGAAGTAGCTCCTGCAATCATAGTCGAACCGGTATACCATTGGTATTTTAACGTTCCTTGTCCAGTTGCAGTAACAGACAAAGTACCTGGTGTTGCACCAATACAAACTGCTGCTGGAGCAACAGGTTGTGCAGTGATTTTAGTTTGATTTTTAAACTTTACATCATGCTCCTCTTCCTGCTCGCAACCATCTTCGTCTGTATATATCAACAGATATTTACCTGACTCAGCTGGTTGAAAGCTGCGAGATGAACCAACTTTAATATTATTTCCTACTTTAAACCATTTGAAGTCCTTACTGTCATCGTCGTCATCATCGGATTCAATCTTATCGTTCAAGCAAATTTCATGATCACCATCATGATCATCCTTATCATCATCATGATCAGGATCTTTAACCTTTACTGGAATATCACACTCCTCATCTTCAGATTTTCCATCCTTTGTATTCCTTTTATACTTTATTGATTTGGTTGTATACTTTCCTTTAAGAACGAGCGTGATTTGCTTTTTCTTTAATTTCTTGCCAGAGCTGAAAGCATCAGCAGGACCAGGACTGTCATCTTCTTCCTGCCTTGACTTAGATGATAAATATTCTGAAAGGGAGAACTTGTTTTTCTGGCTTTTGCCACTGTTGGAGCGGTAATTACCTTTTTTGTCTTTTTCACTTTTCTCTTGATCGTATTTATCGTCATCTTCATCCTCATCTTTTTCCTTGTCTCTTACATCATCAACATCATCCTCATCCAAACAATCGATAAAATTGCTAAAGTTGAGTTTGCTGTCTTTGGAAGTCTTGAGCTCCCATACAAAAGTGGTTTTACCATTTTTGTACTCTGAAGATTTCAAAACGATTTTTTTGCTTTGCGCCGACAGCTCTGTGTGGGAAGCAAAAAGCAGGATAATGGGCAATAGCAAGTAGCCCATCCACTTTGTTAAGCGAGAACAGTTCATAAAGGGTTTGTTTAGTTTTCAAAATTTGAATACAACTCTCCATCAGGCCTGTGTAAACAGCCTAAAAGAAAATAAATAGGTCGGTCTTTGTGGAGGATGGTGGGTACCCGGAGAAAAAGGGCCGGTCTTTGAGAAGGATAAAAGCGGATTGAATGATAAAATTAATAGCCAAAGTATCAATTTGCAACATTTCGTTAAAATATTTTTAAATACTGCTATTTCATATTATTTAAATAATTGTATATCAATATTTTAATGCATTTACGAGAAAACGCCGTTAAGCGAAAAATCGCTTACAAGGAACAATAATTAAACAATTCCCGCGTTGCACCAAGCAAATTCAAGGAATTGTTCACTGGTTTATTTCCGAACTTTTTCGCGATCAAGTTCATTATCTTTGCCCCCTATGAAATTTTACAACATTTTCATCAAGTACAGACTGCCGCTAGGATTGCTATCTCTTGCTTTAGCCATACTTGTTAACGTAACCTCCGGTTTTTGGCCTTCATTGGCACTCTATATCATTGCAGTTCTCTGCATTTTCACCCATTTTTTTATCGGCCCATTGAGGTTGATCCAGGAATACCTGGAAGGGGGTGATTTTGAGGGTGCAGAAAAAATTCTCAACGGAATCAAATACCCAGGATTGCTATACAAACCTATTCGCGCGGTTTATTTCACCCTCAAAGGGAATATTGCCATGTCTCAGCAAGACTTCGATTCTGCTGAAAAGCACATGAAAAAAAGCCTCGACCTGGGTCTTCCCATGAAAGAAGCAGAAGGTGCAAATAAGCTCCAATTGGGTATGATGGCCATGCAAAGGGGCAACATGAAAGAAGGTGAAAGCCTGATTCGCTCTGCTATTCGCTTGGGTATTCCCGACAAAGAAAGCTCAGCACTGGCCTACCTGCAAATGTGCCAGATCATGATGCAAAAGCGTGAATTCCGCGCTGCCAAAGATTTCTTTAAAAAAGCAAAGGCCCAGAAACCGACCACAGATCAGGTCGTTGACCAGATCAAACAGATTGAGAAGTATATTTCAAGGATGCCTGGGTAAACTATTTCCCAGGAAACAACTCTTCCACTTTCTGCTTTCTAAAGACGAATATCCCTTCGAGTTGCTTTTTAATGAAAAGCGCAACAGCGATATCGCCTAAAAATCCGAGGGGTGCCTTGTAATGGATCAGGTCGGTCATCAATACACCACCTTCCACTTCTTCAAAATGGTGCTGGTGGTGCCACATGGCATAAGGACCAAAGCGTTGCTCGTCTACAAAAAACTTTTTGGGAACAACATGGGTAATCTCAGTCATCCAAAACATCGGAATACCAAGCACTGGCCTTACGTTGTATGTCATCACCTGCCCGGGATACATCTCATCGCCATACAGTTCATTGGTGAACTTTAGGTTAAGGTATTCCGGTGTCATCACAGCCAAATTCTTGGGGTGCGAAAAGAAATCCCATGCAGCGTCGAGAGAAATGGGGATGAACTGGGTTTTTTTGAGACAATAGACGGACATTGTTGAGAGAAGTTTAGAGAGGTTGAGGGAAGTTAATTTTTAAAGGCTTTTCTTGAAAAATCTGGTTTTCTCCACTAAAACAAGTTGTATGAAGGACTGAAGCAAAGGGTTGGGCCCTTCAACATTTGTTTTCAGAAATCTTAACAACCGGAAAGCTGATGTTGTTGTAAATTGGTAAACTTTTCAACCTCCCTCAACTTCCCTAAACCTCCCAACCCCCATGCTCCTCACCACCTACCAAAACGAATACACCAAACTGAATGCTGCTCAAAAAGAGGCGGTTGATACCATTGAAGGGCCAGTAATGGTGATAGCCGGGCCCGGAACGGGGAAAACCCAGATCCTGGCCATCCGGATTGGGAAAATTCTGCTGGAAACGGATACACTGCCGCAAAATATTCTCTGCATGACCTATACCGACTCTGGTGCGGTGGCCATGCGCAAGCGTTTGCTCAAAATCATCGGTCCTGATGCCTACAAGGTCAACATCCATACTTATCACTCCTTCTGCAACCAGGTCATTCAGGACAACCTGGCCTACTTTGAAAAAAACAGCCTGGAAGCCATCTCCGATCTGGAATCAATTGCCCTGCTGCGGGAACTGATCGACCAGTTTCCCAAAAACCATCCGCTCAAACGATACCGCAGTGATGTCTATTTTGAGACAAAAAATCTTCGCCAGCTGTTCAGCAGCATGAAGCGGGAGGGATGGACTGCAGACCTGATCCTGGATGCCATCCAAGCATACCTCAACGACCTTCCTACAAGGGATGAGTACATCTATAAAAGAAAAACTGGGCAGTTCAATGCCGGCGATCTTAAACAAGAAAGCATCAATGCTGAAATAGAAAAGATGTCGAAGCTGGAAGCCGGCGTCAAGGAATTTGACAAGTTCCAGAAAATGATGCAGGACCGCAAACGCTACGATTTCGACGACATGATCAATTGGGTGATTGGCGTTTTCAAAAACAACTCCCAAATACTGGCACAATACCAAGAGCAGTTCCAATATGTATTGGTGGATGAATACCAGGATACCAGTGGTACCCAGAATACACTGGTTGAAATGCTGATCAGTTACTGGGAGGAGCCGAATATTTTTGTTGTGGGAGATGACGACCAGTCTATCTTTCGATTTCAGGGAGCCAATGTGGAGAACATGCTGGTTTTCATGAAGAAGTTTCAAAACATCAAGACCATCATGTTGACGGAAAACTACCGTTCAACACAGCCCATCCTGGATATTTCCAAAACCCTGATCGACAAAAACAACGAGCGGCTGATCAATCATGTACAAGGTCTGAACAAGACCCTTGTTACAGGCAAAGAGACACTCAAAAACAGTTCACATCTGCCCGTCATCAAGGCCTGGAGAAATGCAAGGGAGGAAATGATCGGCATCACCAATGAAATCGAAACCCTTGTCCACAGCGGAATTGAGCCGAAAAAAATTGCCGTCATCTACAAGGAAAACAAATATGGCGAGGAATTGGCTGAGTTCCTGAAATGCAGGAGCATCCTGTTTTACAGCAAACGCAACATCAATTTGTTGGACCTGCCCCTCATCAAAAAAATCATCCGCCTTTTCGAATACTTCGATGCAGAAATGGACACGGCCTTCAGCGGTGACCAGATGCTTTTCGAGATCCTGCACTATGATTGGTTTGGCGTCCGTCCACTTGAAATTGCCAAACTCAGCATTGAAAATACCCAGCGTTTGTACAAAAAAGATGTGTCGGGATTCAGGAACATCATCGACATCAAAACAAACTCCATTGCAGGAAGCCTTTTCGAAAAAAACATTTCTGATGAACTTGCGCAAACCGGCACATTCATCGAAAACATGCTGGCCAGTATCAACAACATCACGTTGCAACAATTGCTGGAGCGGATCATCCGCGACTCAGGCATGTTGGGCGTAATCATGAAGTCTGCAGACAACCATTGGCAGATGCAGGTGCTGACTGCGTTTTTTGATTTCCTGAAAAATGAGACCAAAAAAGATCCATCCTTGGACCTAAACAAATTCGTGAAGGTTATCCAAATGATGCGCAAAGAAGAAATCGCCTTGCCCATCGTTCAGGTTGGCGGCAATGAAAAAGGGGTGAACCTCCTGACCGCCCATGGCGCCAAGGGGCTTGAGTTTGAATACGTGTTTTTTGCTGGATGCAATGCCAGTTTTTGGGAGAAGAAAAGGGCCAACAATAAAGGCTACAAGCTGCCGGATACCTTGTTCCAGTCTCATGCCAACTCTACTTCAGATGAGGAACTCAGAAGGCTTTTCTATGTGGCCATCACAAGGGCCGAGCAATACCTGACGGTATCCTATTCCAAACAAAAGGACGATGGAAAAGACCTTGAGTCGAGCATGTTTTTGGAAGAAATCAAGGCGGTCCATTCGCTTCCAGAAGAGCATCCGGTACCAGAAGAATCCGTGATCACTGCTTTCAATTTGGTAAGGCTGCTGTCAGCACATTCGCCCATCATTGAAAAAATGGATACCGACATCATCGACAAAGCCTTGGACAAATTTGCGATGAATGTAACTGCATTGAACAATTACCTCAACTGCCCGCTTCAATTCTACTACAACAACCTGATCCGCATCCCTTCTCCCAAAAACGAAACCCTTGAGTTTGGCTCTGGTGTTCATTTTGCGCTGGAATCCTTCTTCAACAAAATGAAACAAGATCCCGAAAATAACTTCCCTTCAAAACAGGTGTTGATCGAAGATTTTGTGCTTTACCTCTACAGGCACAGGGAGAGTTTCACCAAAGAAGAATTTGAGAGAAGGATGGAATATGGCCGTGAAATCCTTGACAAATACCACGACAAAAAAATCAATTCCTTCAACAAGATTGTAGCGGTTGAGCGCAACATCAGGAATGTAATGGTGGATGGTGTTCCACTCAAGGGGAAGATTGACAAAATGGAATTTGATGGCCACAAAGTCAATGTGGTCGATTATAAAACCGGAAATCCAGATAACGCGAAAGCAAAACTCAAGAATCCACAGAGCGATCCTCCTTATGGCGGAGATTATTGGCGTCAGGCCGTTTTTTACAAGCTGCTGATAGACAACAATGATCAGGGGAAATACCAGGTCATGAGCACTGAGTTTGATTTTGTAGAACCCAATGCCAAAAAAGAGATCAGCTCCATCCTGGTGCCCATTTCAAAGGAGGATACGGATGCAGTAAGGGAGCAAATCCAATTTGTTTGGGAAAAGATTCAAGCGCGTGACTTCTACACAGGTTGCGGAAAAGAAGACTGCCACTGGTGCAACTTTGTCAAAACGAACAAACTGCAGGTGGGTTTCATTGAGGAGGAACAGGAGGTGCTTTTTGATTAACTTTGCAGGACATGATGAAACTCATTCATTGCATCATTCTTGCAGCTTTCCTCAGTTCCTGTGGACAACAGGTTGCCCCAACAGGTGGACCCAGGGATTCTATTCCTCCAAAATTGGTGGCTGCCCTGCCGGAATATGGTGCCAAAAACTTCAAGGGCAACAAGATCACCCTGGTTTTTGATGAGTACATCACCCTTGAGAACCCATACGAAAAGCTGACATACTCACCCATTCCCAAAAGCAATCCCAACGCTGAAGGAAAACTCAAAACCATCACCATCAAATTAAAAGATACCCTGGAGGAAAACACGACCTACAGGATTGATTTTGGTGAAGCCATCAAAGACATCAACGAAAACAATATCCTCAAGGATTTCTCTTACACGTTCTCTACCGGCCCCTACCTTGATTCTGCTTTTTTCACCGGGAAAGTAATCATCGCTGCAACAGGAAAAGTAGACAGCACGATGATCGCAGTGCTGCACCGCAACCTGGACGACTCATCGGTGGCCAAAGAAAAACCCCGTTATTATACCCGACTCAAAGGAGATGGTAGTTTCCTTTTCAGCAATCTTCAGCCCGGACGCTACAACCTCTTCGCCATCAAGGATGCAGACGGTGGCAAAAAATACGATCAATCCAGCGAATTGATAGCATTCCTCAACAGCCCCATCAACATTGGTACAGATACTTCCACCGTTTTGTATGCGTTTGAAGAGGAGCAGGAAGCCAAGCCTGCACCAAAATCAAACTCAAAACCTGCTACCAATAAAAAGGGTGAAGACAAACGTTTGAGGTTCAACAATAATCTGGAGGGCGGAAGGCAGGACCTTCTTTCAACCTTTATCCTGACCACAGAGCATCCGCTTAAAAAAGTGGATTCATCCAAAATTCGTTTCACCGACAAGGATTTCAAAGCCATCAGCGGTTTCAAATTGGACAAAGACAGTACAGGAAAACAACTGATCATCCAATACCCATGGACAGAAAATACTGCGTATAACCTGATCCTTGAAAAGGATTTTGCCCTGGACAGCATGGACAATAAATCCATGAAAACCGATACCATCGGCTTCACCTCAAAAAAAGAATCTGATTACGGCAGCATCGACATCAAAATCAGCAATATCGACAGCAACCTGCACCCCATTCTATTGCTCATTAAAGACAACAAGATTGTGCTTCAGCAACAGGCAAAGCAGGAAAAATACAAGATCAAATTGTTCAATCCAGGAGAGTGCCAGATCAGCATCCTTTTTGATGTCAACAACAATGGCAAATGGGATACCGGCAATTACTGGAAAAAACTACAACCCGAAAAAGTGGTGGCCAGAAAACAAACCCTGCAAATCAGGGCCAATTGGGACAATGAATTGAGAATTGATCTCAAAGACATTCAGTAATTTTACAAATGCATTTATCCTCCAACCTTCTCGAAGCAGCCGTCAAAGAGTTTTCCCGCCTTCCGGGCATCGGGAAAAAAACGGCATTGCGGCTGGTGCTTCACTTGCTCAAACAAGAGGAGGCAGAGGTGGCACAATTCAGCGAAACCATTGACAGGATGAGAAAAGAAATCAAGTTCTGCAAGACTTGTTTCAATATTTCAGACCTTGATCAATGCACCATTTGCAGCAATGCCGGCAGAAAAAAAGAAGTGATTTGTGTGGTAGAAAACATCAGGGATGTGATTGCCATTGAATCAACGGAACAGTACAACGGCGTTTACCATGTTTTGGGTGGTGTGATCTCCCCATTGGATGGCATAGGCCCCGACCAACTTACCATTTCATCACTGGTATCAAGGATTCCACAGGAAAATACAAAGGAGATTGTCTTTGCATTGAGCCCAACGATTCAAGGAGATACCACCATTTATTATATCCGCAAAAAACTCAACAATCCTGAACTCCGCTTCACAACCATCGCCCGTGGCATCGCCTTTGGAGGTGAACTCGAATTCGCGGATGAAATGACCCTGGCCAAAAGCATCAGAAACAGGCTTCCCGTAGACAGTTATATACAGTAAAAACCTGTCCAGCTGCCATTAAACCCATGCTCCTTTTGATTACCTTTGCGCTTCTATACAAAGCATGAAAGATATTTCCACACTACTCAAAGAAAGAATCCTGGTGATTGATGGAGCCATGGGTACCATGATCCAAAGACATAAGCTCACCGAGGCTGATTACAGGGGCGCAAGATTTGCCGACTGGCCTTCAGACCTCAAAGGCAACAATGACTTGCTCAGCATCACCCAACCAGAGATCATCAAGAACATCCACCTTCAGTATTTAGAAGCGGGCGCTGACATCATTGAAACCAAT
>CALPWM020000080.1 GCA_943327275.2 Chitinophaga pinensis | reverse complement strand
GTAAAATAAAATTCAGTCCATGAAAATTTTATTGTTGGATGGGTATACCTTGTTTCAGGATGATATAGGATGGAGTTACCTGAAGTCTTTTGGTGAAGTTGTTTTTCATGACCGAACCAACCGGGACAATCTATCTTCGTTAGACAAGGATGTTGATGTACTGATCACCAACAAAGCGTTGGTAGGAATTCCTGAGTTAGAACATTTCAAACAGCTGAAACTGGTTGTTGTTTCTGCAACAGGGTACAACTGTGTTGATGTAAAGTCTTGTGCCGCTGCAGGAGTGCCAGTTTGTAATGTGCCAGCCTATGGAACATTTTCAGTGGCCCAGCATGCGTTGTCTATGCTCCTTCATCATAGCAACCAGGTCGCACTGCATGATCTGTCTGTCAGAAATGGTGATTGGTCTTCTCACCATGACTGGACCTATACCCTGACACCTATCCGAGAGTGGCATGGAAAAACCATGGGCATCATTGGTATGGGCAATATAGGATCTTGTTTTGCTGGCATGGCCGAGAGCCTTGGTATGCATATCATTTATCATCATACAAGGGATCTTCAATTGCCCAATCGCCGTTTTGTTGATCTTGAAACCCTGTCCAAAACAGCTGATGTCATCAGCCTGCATTGCCCCCTGAATGATGGAACAGATAAGCTCATCAACGATGGGTTTTTATCTCTCATGAAAACCAGTGCCATTCTCATCAATACGTCAAGAGGTGGATTGATCGATACCATGGCCCTTCGTAAGGCCCTGCTCGATAAATCAATTGCCGCCGCATTACTGGATGTTCTGGAAAAGGAGCCTCCTTCTTCAGACCACCCTTTGATTGGTTTGCCCAATGCCATCATCACTCCCCATATTGCCTGGATCAGTTTTGAAGCCCGGCAAAGGATTGCTGAGACCATTTCTGATATAATCAGATCATTCAAAGAGGACATCCTGATCAATAAGGTTAATTGAGAGATCAATAATTCGTTTCATCTACCCACAAAAAAAGGGGAGAACCCTTGATGAGTTCTCCCCTTTGATATTATTTCAAAATTTTAGTATCCAGGATTCTGTGTAATTACAGGATTGGTTGTGATTTCCAATGCTGGAATAGGCCAGATGAACCTGAAGTCTGAATACGGTATTGCGGGTTGTCCAAGCGTAACGGGAACCCCAATGCCATATTGCGCAAGTGTTGATCCTGTAACTCCTGCGTTCGCAACTTTTGCAGGAATACCCACTGGTCGCAATGCTGTTACTGGGTCTTGAGCCAGCCTGTGGATGTCTGGCCAGCGTCTGCCTTCAGCCAGGAACTCAATTCTCCTTTCCAAAATAATTGCCTCAAGAAGTGCAGTTGTATTAGCAAACCTTGCTGCAGTATATTGTTGGGTTGCAGGATTTGCAAGTGACCTGTTTCTAACAAGGTTCAGCAAATCGATGGCTTTTTGAGATACAGTTGCAGATAATCTTGCCTCAGCTTCCGCTTGATTCAGCAATACTTCAGACCACCTGATGATAGGGGTATTGTCTCCTCTTCCTGCATAGTCGGTATACTTGGTGGTCATTATGGCCCGTCCAATGACACTTGCACCGTTCCTGTACAATCCAGATCTTCTGGTGTCGTCCACCAGCCAGCCTGCATTGTTCCAAATGATAGGAGAGATACAAACAAGTCCACGGCCAAGCAGATCAGTTGAACCATACATGGCAGCAGGTGCACCATTTACAGAGCCATTGTCAAGTGGATCGTTTTTAACACTGAAAATATTTTCAGTAGTAACACTGTTACCTGATGCATGTCCGAAAGCGCCTGCTGGTGAAGCCAAAAGTGAATGGTTCCCGACGATGCTTCTGGTTGCAGTTGGCGTAGCTGGTGTTAATGTTGATGGGATCAACTGATTTCCTGCTGCTACTGCATTCGCCCATTGTCCCATGTGAAGGAGAACCCTTTGCTTAAGCGCAATGGCTGCAGATCTCTGTGCACGGAAAACGGCACCACCTGTATTGGAGACTGGTAGGTTGGCTTCAGCAAATGCGATATCAGCTAGAAGTTTAGTGTAGTTTTCTGAAACTTTTGGCCTGGCCTCTTTTTGTAGTTTTTCAAGTGAGGCACTACCTGTAACGGCATAATCTCTGTAGGGTATTCCGAGTGCAGCACCATTTCCTTCGAGGAATGGTCTTGCATAGTGAATCAACAATTCATGGTGTCCCAAAGCACGGAGAAAACGACATTCAGCTTCAAATTGTGTGGCAAGTGCCGGAGAAAGAATTCCTGAAGCACCTACTTTTTTGAATCCTTCAATAGCAATATTCGCTTTGTTGATCATGCCATAGGTGTTGTCCCACATGGCCACATTGTTAGCGGTGACAGGCGTGTATGTACCTTGATAAGTGAATTGATAGAATGCTGCAAGGTTCACTACATCTTCACCCCTGTTGTCTCCTTGTTGAATGGTTGCAGCACCAAATGGATATCCGCGACCACCGAGGGTTGGTCCACCTGTTTGCGCTGCATCGTACACCCCATTGAGCGCAAGTGTAGCCCTGTCGGCTGTTGTAAAAACACTCTCGTCGGTGAAAGCCGAGTAGGGTTGTTGGTCTAGTACTTTTTCGCAACTGGCTACACCCAGTGCCAAGCCAAGAACAAAAAGGCTTTTTGATATGTGTTGTATAAATTTCATTGTTTACTTTTTAAATTCTGTAATGGATACAAATTAAAATCCAGCACTGAAGCCAAAGGATATAATCCTCAAGGAAGGAGATACAGCATTGTCTTGTCCTGCCTGGCTTGCATTGTCTGGATCAAGTCCTGTGTACTTGGTAAACATCAGCAGGTTCTGTCCTTGAACAAAAATGCGTGCATTTTTCAAGTAGCCATTCGATTTGCCCATCAAAGCATTTCCGAGGTTATAGCTGAATACAAGGTTCTGAAGCCTGAAGTAATTTCCGTTCTCAACAAACCTTGATATGGCTTGACCTGTTTGGTTCACGGTAGCACTCTGTGTGTATCTCAATCTTGGTACATCTGTTACATCACCAGGATTTTTCCACCTGTTCATGATTTCTGTACCATTGTTGTGGAAGTTCTGACTCAATAGCGCTTCCTGGCGTGTAATGTTCATGATCTTGTTTCCACCCTGGAACCTGAACATGAATTCAAATGAAAAGTTCTTCAGATTGAGGGTATTGGTGAAAGCACCAAAAAATGTTGGAAGGCTGTTCCCCAGATTAACTTTATCTGCATCTGTGAGCGATGTTTGGTTTGCAGCTGTCATTGTAGCATCGCTTTTGCCTGCTGCAGTGAAGTATGCTCCAGTGGCCGTATTCCTTTGCACCAGGCTTCCGTCAGCCTTGTTGTACATAGGGTTTCCTGTTGCAGTATTTACACCCGCATACTGCCATCCCCAGAGATAGTTCAGGGATTGACCCACTTCAATTCTGTTGTAAGTTCCTGGAATTGTTTTTACAGGGCTTCCACCAATTGAATACAGTGAAGTGATTTCATTTGTAAGGTTGGTATAGTTTGCGTTGATGCTCCATGAGAAGTTTTTGGTTTTCAACACATCACCGCTCAGGGTGAATTCAAGGCCACTGTTACGGGCTGATCCTATATTTTGGCTGATGGAGTTTCCTGGTATACCAGCTGAGTTTGGTGTTGGTACAGCAAATACCAGTTGATCAATATCGTTCAGGAACCAATCAGCAACCAACGTGAAGCGGTTCTTGAGTAATCCCAATTCGACACCGATATCAAATTTCTTGCTTCTTTCCCATTGCAAAGAGGCGTTTCCTATTGCACTTGGGGCAAGTCCGGGAACATTGCCATAAGGGGCAGATCCGAATGTACTGAGGTATGGGAAACCACCAAGTTGATTACCAACAATGGCATAAGATCCCTTCAGTTTAACATCTCCAAATGTATTGTTAAGGAATGCACTGTTTTTCCAGAAGCCTTCTTCCGAAAGTCTCCATCCGGCTGATGCACCTGGGAAAATACCGAAACGATTGTTCGGAGAAAGTGAGCTTTGTCCGTCCCTCCTTACTGATCCCTGTATGAAATATTTGCTTTGGAAATCATAATTCAAACGTCCGAACAATGAATGGAATCCACTAACACCATATCCACCACCAGCGAATTGAAGTGCGCCGGATCCACCAATGATATTTCTTTGTTGGAAAAATGGATCTGATATTTGTTGAAGTGCTCCGTTGACGTTGCGGCTCATGTCTTCCTGTACTTCATGACCAGCAGTAACATAAATGTTATGTCCTCCATCAAAAGATTTGTTGTAGTTCATGTAGTTCTGCCATACCAAACGCTGAATTTGTTGGCCTGCATTGTAGACATAACCTCTTGAGCTGAAACCATCACCATGGATAGGGCTCCAGGAAATATAGGAATAATCATTCAGGAAGTCGAAGTTCAATGCAGAGCGCACTTTCAAGCCTTTGACAGGGCTCAATTCAACATACAAATTGTTGTTGACACGAAGTTTGTCTGATGAATATTGGTTCTCCTGCAATGTAAAAAGGGGGTTAGAATAGTTGTCGTCAACAATCGAAACGTTTGGTCCCAAACCAACCTGATTCAATGCTGGGAAACGGATGTTGTATCCTGTTGCGTTTGCAGCATCAAATGGGCTTACATTGGGCAGCATGCGGAGTGCAGAAGCCATCGCACCACTGAGTGCGTTGGTACCATTGTTTTGGTCGTTATCAATTTGCCTTGAAAGGGTCAGGTTATTCCCAATCTTAACGTATTTGTTGATTTCGTTATCAAAATTGAACCTGATGCGGTAAGCCTGATTTTTATTGGAAATCAGAATACCCTTTTGGTCACTGTAGTTCAGTGAAAAAAAGTAAGTGCTTTTATTTGTTCCACCAGAGAAGCTAAGGTTTTGTTGGTTTACAAAAGCATTTTGGTTCATTACCAGATTTTGCCAATCGTATGTTTTTCCATCTCCGGCATTTGCCCAACCTGTCAATCCCTGGTTGGTTCTCTTTTCATTGGATATCTCCACGAACTGGGCATTGTTGAGCATGTCATATGTACTCAAGGCTGAAGTAAATCCAAAAGTTGCATCATAGTTTACTTTCATGGCTCCACCCTTTGTTCCTTTTTTGGTGGTGATCATGATGACCCCATTGGCAGCCCTGGAACCGAAAATTGCTGTAGCTGATCCATCCTTTAAAACTTCGATGTTCTCGATGTCGTTAGGGTTGATATCACCCAATGCGTTGGAGTTGGTCGCTGCTGCAAGGTTCCCACTGATAAAGGGAACACCATCTACCACGATAAGCGGAGACTGGTTTCCTGTAACAGAATTGATACCACGGATACGGATACGTGCGGGAGTACCTGCATCTCCACCAGCATTAACTACCTGAACACCGGCAGCACGTCCAGCCAATTGTTTGTCTACAGAGGGCGTCACCAACTGTGCAAATTCTTTGGCATCAATTTTTGAGGCAGCCCCGGTAAAGGCTTTCTTTTGTTGAACGCCATAGCCTACAACAACAACCTCTGAAAGCGATCCAGATTCGCGGGTCAAGCTAATGTCGACAGCAGTTCGATTGCCAATTTTTGCGTCTACATCCTGGAATCCGATAGAGGAAAATCTCAGAGTGTTGGATGTTTGACCCAGCTGAATGGAATACATTCCTTTTTCATCTGTCATGGTCTTGGCCTTTCCGCCAACTTCAGAAACTGTTACGCCGGAAAGGACATCACCATTGCTGTCGGTGACCTTGCCAGTAATTCTCTTGTTGCCCTGTGCGACAACAACGCCGACCAGCAGAACAAGAGAAACAACTAATAAGCCTAGTTTTCTCATGATTTAAAGTTTAGTTTATTAAAATAGTAGACAAATATAAATCATAAGACAGGGTTAATGTCCTGTTAGTGCTCATTAGCTGGCATAAACATTTTTAAGTTATCTATTAAAAATATTTATGTCATCTGGATGCGTCCATGATGTTTTAGCAAGTGCATGGTTGTTTCATTAGAGAAAGCCCAACTCCAGTTTTGCCTCTTCGCTCATCAAGTCTTTGGTCCATGCAGGAGACCATGTAATTTCAACGAAAACATCATTGATACCCTCAAGCTCCCTGATTTTTTGATCCACTTCATGGGGTAGTGATTGTGCAGCAGGACAGCTGGGCGCAGTAAGTGTCATGATGATCTGAACATTGTTGATGGGTACCACATTGACTTCATAAATCAATCCAAGCTCCCAGATATTCACAGGCAACTCAGGATCAAAAACGGTTTTGATTTTTTCAATTACCTTTTCTTTTATTTCTTCTGGAGTCATCATTTTACAATATTTTTTGATTGTGAATTAAGGAAGTTGCTTGAGCAACTTTCTGCTCTCTTCTCTGTATATGGCGATATAATGTGTTCTGATATAATCAGGCTCCATTTTTTCTTTTTTGCCAATGTTCAGTTGAATTTTTTTGGAGGGAAGTACCGGCATGTGACAATCGATACAATTGTTTTGTACACTGGCAAGTCCCTCTGCCTTTACCGAGCAGGATATTTGGTGCTTGCCACCATGGCATTCCATGCATTTTTGGGAGAACAACTTTGGGTCATTGTATTCCTCCTTGTGAACATTGTGGCAAGAAGAGCAGTCCATCTGCGTTGATTTTGTAAAGCATTTGCTTGCCGCTAACAATCCGTATTGGTTTCCGTGAACGTCAAGTGTATCTGCTTGGCTGCTGATTGGGTTGGCTACAGAAAAAGCATCCAATTTCATGCCGACTTTAAAGCTGAAGGGTGGTTTAATGGCTTTCCGCATGCCCGAGTGGCAAAGTGAGCATCCGTCAAGTCTTATTTGCCGTTCCATCTTTGCAGTATTGACAATAAACTTTCCAATGCTGTCCGTTGGATTTTTAATGTGGTGGCTGATGTGTGCACTGCCCTCACCATGACATTTCTGACAGCCTATGCCAAGCACGATTGATTTTCTATCATACTCGTTTCCCTCGCCATTTGGATTGGTTGTTTTCGCAGCCGTAGCGTGGCACTCCAAACAGTTCAGTGATATCGGTCTGTCAAAATAGGCAAGGTTTGGAAAGCCTGGGCTGTTGCACCATGACTGGGTTCTGGTATAGTATGAGATTGGAAGTTGAAAGAGATTGTTTTTATTCCAATACAAATAGGATTGTCCTTTTCTTCCCGATCCGATGACGATATCGAATGAAGCCCTTTGGATCTCTTCACCACTGATTCTCGAAGATTGAAACAGTTTTTTATTTTCATTGATCATGTCAACATGCATGAAAAGATTATAGTGAAAACTGTTATTGCTCTTGTCAAAACTCCCTTTGATGGATTCGGTACTTGCCGCTCTTGAGTCTATATTATGTGCTGTTTTTGCATAGCTGTCATAAATATCCTGATGACAGTTTCTGCATGCGGTCTCCTGTGTATTGGCTATTTCTTGTTTACTGGGCAGCTGTTTGATGAAAAAAAGATTGGTGGCCGCGATGGTTGCCATCAAGGTCAATACTACCAGCCACTTGTACCATTTTTTATTCACTGGGCTTGCATTGAGAAAGTTTTTAAGCCTTACTGAACATTCTTACTCCCGGAGTTCACCCGCCATGCACCTGCATCCAACTTCATTTGCTTGATCATTGCCCTCAATCCATTCGAGCGCGTCTGTGCAAGATGAGAACTCAAACCAATGGTGTTGATGAATTCAAGTGGTGCTTCAACAATCTCGTTTGGGGGTTGCCCATTCAATACAGTGATCATCAATCCCACCAATCCTCGGACAATGATGGCATCACTATCTCCTTCAAAATACACGAGGCCATCTTTGGTATATGAATGAATCCAAACACTGGATTGACAACCTTTGATTTTATAATCCTCTGTTTTGAAAGCAGGATCCAATGGTGCTAATTTCTTGCCGAGGTCTATCAGGTACTCATATTTCTCTTCCCATGTTTCAAAGAGAGAAAAATCATCAATGAGTTCCTGTTCAATATTTTTTATGGTCCTGTGATTGTTCATTTATAAAAGCATCTTCAAAGACTTGTTGAGGGCCTGTATCAACAGATCAATTTCTTCAATGGTATTGTATGCAGCAAAGGATGCCCTGGTTGTTCCCACTATCCCAAGCCTGTGCATAAGCGGTTGTGTGCAGTGGTGACCGGTCCTGACTGCAATACCCTGGTTGTCCAATAGGATAGCAAGGTCTTGAGGGTGAACACCATCAATGATGAATGAAATCACACTCACTTTATTGTTTACATCGCCGATGATCCTTAAACCTGCAATATCTTTTAACTTGGCTGTGGCATATTCCAAGAGCAGCTCTTCATGTTTTCTGATCGCAGGCTTACCAATGCTCTTGATAAAGTCAATGCCAGCCTTCAGTGCAATGACATCTGCAATATTGGGGGTTCCCGCTTCAAATTTGAAAGGAAGTTCATTGTATGTGGTGTGTTCAAACCTGACCTCTTTGATCATTTCTCCTCCGCCCTGATAGGGGGGCATCGATTCAAGCAAATCTTTTCTTCCGTAAAGCACTCCAACACCAGTAGGGCCGTAAATTTTATGCCCTGAAAAAGCATAAAAGTCGCAGCCGAGTGACTGTACATCAATGTCAAGGTGTACGCTTGATTGAGCTCCATCAATCAATACTACTGCATTGTGCTGATGGGCAAGCCTGATGATTTCTTCAACTGGATTGATGATGCCGAGCGCATTGGAGACATGGACTACAGAAACGAATTTTGTTTTGTGGCCCAGCATTGACATGAAAGCTTCCATGTCAAGAATCCCATCGTCGTTGATGGGGATGACCTTTAGAATGGCTTTTTTCTCTGCCGCGATCATCTGCCAAGGAACGATGTTCGCATGGTGTTCAAGGGAACTGATGATGATTTCATCTCCTTCTTGCAGAAATGATTTTCCCCAGGAATGTGCAACAAGATTGATGCTTTCTGTGGTGCCTTTTGTAAAGATGATTTCATCGGGCGATGAAGCGCCAACAAAATCCTTCACAGCCACCCTTGATGCTTCATATGCCGCTG